>NZ_CP042325.1:2100000-2236339 GCF_007904105.1 Corynebacterium sp. sy039
GGCACGCGAAAGAGTAAGTTCATCCACAAATTCCAGGTCGCCTCCCAGGGGCATACCAGATGCTAGACGAGAAACCACTAGACCAGGAAACTCTTTGATAAGGCGCACCAGGTAGCTTGCGGTTGCTTCGCCTTCGGTGTTGGGGTCAGTGGCAAGAATAACCTCGCTGACGGTTGGGGGATCGTCGTATAGCGGGGTGGCTTCGGTCGAGTCTGCCAGTTCTCGGTCTGGCAAGGTGCCACCGATTCTTTGTAGGAGTTGTGTGATATTGAGCTGCTGTGGACCGATATTGGCTAGCGGGTCGAGGGAGCCACCGAGCACATGGTATCTGCCGTGGTATTCACCGGTTCTTTCGATGACTTGGATGTCTTTTGGTTCTTCTACCACGCAGATTATGGTGCCGTCGCGCCCTGAGTCGGCACAGATGCGGCATACGTCTTCGCGAGAAACATTGCAGCAGATTCGACAGAAGCTCACACCGTCGCGTACTGCGGCGAGGGCATCACGCAGGCGATCAATATCTGCTGCTTCTTGGTTGAGAAGGTGAAAAGCAATGCGTTGTGCACTTTTAGGTCCAATGCCTGGCAAACGCGAAAATTCGTCTATGAGATCTTGCAGGGGACCTTCATACACTTGGCTTTTCCTCTTTTCTTGGTTTCTGGTTTCTCAGCGTGTGGGTTAAGGGGCTTAGAACATTGATCCCATGCCGTCGAGCCCTTGGGAGAGTGGTCCCATTTTTTGTTCTGCCAGGCTGCTGAGTTTGCTGTGCGCATCAGCAAAAGCACCCACGACGAGGTCTTGTAGTGTTTCTGGATCTTCTGGGTCAATAACCTGCGGGTCGATAGTCACGCTGCTGACTTTTCCATCACCCACAAGATCAATGCTCACAAGCCCATTCCCTGCGGTACCTGTGACTGTGGAGTTGAGGATTTCCTGCTGGGCTTCTTGCAATTTTGCTTGCATTTGCTGTGCTTGGGCAAGCAGTTGAGACATATCTGGCTGAGTCATAGTTGTACCTTTCTTTTGCTTTTTTAAGACTACTGGCGAGTGTACCTGTTAGAGGCGACGCGCACCGAGTTCTTGCTCAAGAAGTTCCACTGCCACGGTCATGGCGTCGCGGTGATCAAAGTTCCCAGGCTCGCGCGCCTGCGACATCATCATTTCTTCTTCCTCTGCAATAGACGAATCCACTATATGCTGAGGTTCCGCCCCCGACGCTTTTTGCGCCTGTGGCTCAGAGTCTGCCCATTCAGGTTCCGGTGCTTCAGGCAGAGGAGCACCGTCGCTAAACGAATTTTTCTGCTGTTCCTGGGCTAATTGCTCAGCCCTCTCCCACCGACGACGCCTACGCGGTGGCTCTGGTGCGGGGGTCGCAGGAGTAGGAGCAGAGACTTGGGCTGGCGTAATCGGGGGAGCTACAGGTTTTTGAGGCTCATCATCGGTTATTGCCTGCCCTATGCGAGCGGGCTCTCCCCAACCATCGGTTTCTTCTGCTACTGGTTCTTGTGGTTCTTGCGCCGCCGTTTCTGCTACCTTTGCTGTCGCGGCCGTCTCTGGCTCAGGCTCAGGTTCCGATTCAGACTCTGCGGTGTCCTCTGTTTTCTCTGGGTTCCACACTGTAGGTTCTTGAGGTGTAGCCACATTACCCACTACATAGTGCGCATTTAATTCATGGCCAAACTCTTGGTTGAGCACATTTTTGATAATGCCATTATGCGGATCATTGTTGAGTCTATGGGCAAGTGCACCGGTGCTATGCATGAACACAATGGTGTTTTCTGCACTGTCAAAGTGATTCGGGCGTGCTCCTAGCAGCAAAATACCTGTGGCAGTATTTTCTTTGTGCACCTGAGCACGTATCTGCTCCCACTTTTCTTTTAATTGTGCAAAATTAAATTCGTGCTGTTGTTTGTGCTGTTCCTGCCCTTTGGACTGCTCTTGCTGCGCTTGTTGTGCTTGCTGCTCCGGTTGCTTCGGCTCTGACTGTTCTTTCTCACCGCGACTATGAGCACGCTCATCCACCACATCAGCAGGTGCTGCTGATTCTTGCTGTGCAGGAGGATTAGCAAGCTGTGCAGCTGCTGCTTGTGCTTCCCGCTCGGCTTTTTCTCGAGCAAGACGCACAGATTTGCGCTCATATTTCAGAGGGGCAGCTGCCGTATCCGCAGCGTTAGTCGCCACGCTAGCCGCAGCACCAGAATCAGCAGATCCAGCTTCAGTACGAGCAGGAGCAGCTGCCGCCACAGGCCGCGCTGGAACACCATGATCGTGTTGCACAGAGGATACGCCACCAGGAAGAAGCATTTTGGCACAGAGGATCTCAAGCAGTAATCGAGGCGAAGTACTGCCTTTAAGGCTTGAGAGTCCGTCGTTAAGCGTGGTAGCTAAGCGTGGCAAATCCGCATGACCAAAATGCGCTATTTGCTCCACTAACACCGCAACACGTTCTGGTGGCACATCGACTAATCCCATATCTACTGCTTGAGGCACTGCCTGGAGCAGCATGAGGTCCCGCAAGTGGTCGAGTAAGTCACCAGCGAATCTGCGTGGATCCAACCCGGCTTCAATAACTTTATCCACTGTGCCATATAGTTGTGCTGCGTCTAAGCCGCTGAGGGCATTCACGGCGGCGTCGATCAGTGTTTCATCGGTAGCGCCAAGCAGCATACGGGCACGAGAATAGCTCAAACCGTCTTTCTCTGTGCCGGCTAGGAGCTGGTCTAGCACGGATAACGTATCACGAGGAGAACCACCACCTGCGCGAATGACGAGTGGATACACAGATTCTTCTACCGGTATCCCCTCCCCCGCTACAGCATGAGAAATAACCTCACGCATTGCTTGTGGGGTGAGCAACCGGAAAGGATAGTGATGAACACGAGAGCGAATAGTGGGAATCACTTTTTCTGGCTCTGTAGTCGCAAAGATAAAAATAAGATGCGCAGGCGGTTCTTCCACCACCTTGAGCAGTGCATTTGCTCCGGCATTGGTAATCATGTGGGCTTCGTCGATAATGAAAATGCGATAGCGCGAGTCCGCTGGCGCATAGGCTGCCCGATCACGCAATTCACGCATATCATCGACACCATTGTGGCTTGCCGCGTCTAGCTCTGTGACGTCAAGAGTGCCAGGACCATTGGGGGCAAGCGCAATACACGACTCACACACACCGCAAGGGGTAGAGGTGGGACCTTGCGCACAGTTAAGACTACGCGCCAGGATACGTGCCGATGAGGTTTTACCGCAGCCACGCGGACCGGAAAATAAATAGGCGTGATTGATGCGCCCATTATCTAAAGCGGTGGATAATGGGGCAGTTACCTGTTCTTGACCAATGAGTTCTGCAAAAGATCCCGGTCGGTATTTACGATAAAGAGCCACGATTCATAGATTACCTAATGCTCTCGACGCGGGTGCCCCCATTGCCAATGAGAGAGGAATTTGGGGGTTTAGCGCGACCAATTATTGAGATCAATCTGTGCTTTCCCCATTTCTTTTTGCAACTCCACCACACCATAAGCAGTGGCGTATTCATATTCTTCTTGGGTGAGCATAACCACTTGCAGCAGAGCTGTGAGCTGCTGCTTTTCTGTGTATTGAGGCACTTGCCCTTGCCACACAAATGGGGAGATACACAGTCCATGCCGCACACTAATTGTTTCTGGCAGAGATGCCCGCTGGGCAAGGTCGGTAAGCATTGTGCCTGGTTGAGCAGTCAGAGTGCCGATATTCTGGGCAAAAGTATCCGCAGCAGCAAGCACAACACTGGCAACAGCGGGCATTTCGGCACGGGCAAGTGCAAAAAGCTCACTGCGTACACTTTTGTCACCGGCAACTAGACCAGTGTCCACTGCGTTGAAATTAAGCGTCGCCGCTAGTGTCTCCTCCGCCAATTGCGCAGTGGCTATATGGAACCCCTGCGGATTACCCACAGGAGCATTGAGCTGTATTTCAGCGGGAATGATGTTGCGATACCACTGAGCGACTTCTGCTATGTCCATCTCGTTCCCATCACACTTATCGACGCACCACGCTTGCCGACGCTCACCTGCTTAAAGGTCAAAATGCCCAGCCTCTACCGCAGCGAGCAAGACACAGGTAGCCACACCATCCATAGCAATCTCCAACTCCTCAATTGGCGGCAAAGAAGGCGCAAGGCGGATATTGCGATCAAGCGGATCATGATGCAATGGATAAGCAGAACCTGCCCCAGTAAGCGCAATACCTGCTTCTTTCGCTAACTCGACCACCCGGGCAGCAGTCCCCTCAATCACGTTGAGGGAAATGAAATAACCACCTTTAGGTTGGGTCCACTCGGCAACATCATACTCAGCTAAACGATCGTAAAGAATCTCAAGCACGCACTCAAACTTTGGCGCTAAAGAAGCAGCGTGCTTGCGCATAATTTCGCGCACACCATCAGCACTGCCAAAGAACTGAGCATGAGCAAGCTGGTTGATTTTATTGGGACCAATTCCACGAATAGCAGCATGACTCTCATACCAAGCGATATTTTCCAGTGAAGACGCAAAGAACGACACACCTGAACCAGCGTGGGTAATCTTTGAGGTAGAGCTCATGAACCAGAATCGGTGCGGATTACCTGCCTGCTGTGCAAAATCAATCACATTATGCACCTGAGGGAACTCGTCGTTTAGCGTATGCACTGCATAGGCATTGTCCCACACAATCCTGAAATCTGGGGCAGCTGTTTCTAGCGCAGCTAGCCCGCGACACACCTGCTCAGAATATGTAACACCCGTGGGGTTGCTGAACACCGGAACCGCCCACATCCCCTTAACCTGAGGGTCTTTCACCAACTCGCGCACAGCATCAATATCAACGCCGTCCTCGGTTAACTCCACTGGAATCATCTCAAAACCAAAATGCTCGGTGATAGCAAAATGGCGGTCATAACCTGGCACAGGACACAACCACTTGACCTTTTCCTCATCCTTCCAAGGGCGCTCAGAATCCTGAGTACCAAAAGCATACGCCCAGCTGATGAGGTCAAACATGATGTTCAGACTAGAACCATCACCAGCAATGAGCTTATCGACGCTTATCCCAAGCACCTCAGCCCATATAGCACGAATATCCTTAATACCTTTAAGACCACCATAATTACGGCAATCCGTGCCGTCGGCAGCGAGGAAGTTTTCCCCAGGCAAAGCCAACAACGGATTAGAAAAACTAAGCTGCTCAGCAGAAGGCTTACCGCGGGTGAGGTCGAGCTTAAGGTTACGAGCTTTGAGCTGCTCATATTCATGCTCAATACTGCTACGCAACTCCTCTAAATCAGCCTGCTGCATTGCGAGAGCAGCCTCTTCCATATCATGGCGTTGTGTCATTTTGATGCTCCAGGGATTGTCTCGTACGACCAGGAAAATAATTAATTTATACCTTCAAGAGTAGCTAAGTTTGACAGAAAAAACAGCCCCTCGAGCAGAACTTTTTAGATTAACTTTACGCACTTAATCCGATACCGCTCGCAGCTTTTCGACGTTGTGTTGAATGTGAAAAGTGGGGTGGTGCTTTGTCACACCACCCCACATCTGCGCCCACACTATACGTGCTATACGCGTGCAGGACACACCATCCCGTCTAAGAAGCAGGCTCCAACTACGCTGCTAGATGACCACCCGTAGTTACCCGCACACCAGACTTCTGAGTCTTGCCACCAGTATTAGTCTTAGCACCAGCCTTCACCGTCTTAGCGGTCTTATCCGCACCAGGCTCAGCCTTCACAGGCTCGCCAGACTCGGCAGGATTGGTGCCAGACTGGGCAGGACTATCACCAGGGTTGGTTGGTTTCTGGCAATGCTTCACAACCTCACCAGCAATCACACCACCAGACTGGCCAGGCTCAGACCCAGGTTTGCTGGACTCAGGTTCGCTTGGTGTGCCACACGCAGGCTTAACACCCACAGACTCACCACACGACCCAGCAGGCTTGTCCGCCTCAGGCTTGGAAGGCTTAGCAGGCTTAGCAGGTTTAGAAGGCTTGCCTTCCTCAGGCTGCTCTGGTTGTTCTGGTTGGTCAGGCTCCACCACCACAGCACGAGCCACATCAACATCCAACACAGGCTGATCAGAACCAGTCTCACCATCACCATACACAGGAGTTGCCTGGGCGGTTGCGATATTCACATGATCACCAGACGATGGTGCCTTGAGTGTCGCATGGCAGGTGAACGACTCACCAGGCTTGAGTGACTCTGGTTTATCCTCACACGTGATCTGATCCGATGGAATCACATTATCCGCAAGATCAATGTCTTCCAGTACTGCCGAACCAGTATTAGTCACCTCAAACACGATGTTCATGTCTTCACCTGGTTGTACTTTCACACCAGGCTTACTATTGGCATCATCACCATTAATCTTCTTCACCACTGTAATGGAAGGAACCTTCA
Organism: Corynebacterium sp. sy039; assembly: GCF_007904105.1. Classification (NCBI taxonomy): domain Bacteria; kingdom Bacillati; phylum Actinomycetota; class Actinomycetes; order Mycobacteriales; family Corynebacteriaceae; genus Corynebacterium; species Corynebacterium sp. sy039. Next base: position 2,106,417 of record NZ_CP042325.1, read on the forward strand.
CCACCTCTCAGGCTCATCCACCCACGCACGAGCAACATCAGAATCCATAACAGGATCAGTCGGACCAGACTCACCCTCACCGTAGACTGGTGTGCCTTCAACCGTTGCGATATTCACATGATCACCAGACAATGGTGCCTTGAGTGTCGCAGAACACGTGAAACTCTCACCAGGATTCAACGTGTCAGGCTTATCCTCACACATAATATCTTTCGCATCAACCACATTATCCGACAATGCAACGTCCTCTAACGCCACATCACCATCATTCGATACCTCAAACACGATGCTCATATCCTCACCAGGTTGAACCTTCACACCAGGCTTCGCATTGGCATCCTCGTCGTTAATCTTCTTCACAACTGTAATAGACGGATTCATCACAGGTGCATCAGGAACATCCACCCACGCATTCGCCTCATCAACATCCTTAACCGGCCCATCAGAACCAGTCTCACCATCGGCGTACACCGGTGTGCCTTCAACCGTTGCGATATTCACGTGATCACCCGTACTTGGTGCCTTGAGTGTCGCATGGCAGGTGAACGACTGGCCAGGGTTGAGTGTTTCAGGTTTATCCTCACACACAATGTCTTTCGCTGGAATCACATTATCCGACACAGTAATGTCACCGAGTGTTGCGGTACCAGTATTGGTCACCTCAAACACAATGTCCATATCCTCACCAGGTGACACCTTCACACCAGGCTTAGAATTCGCATCATCGTCGTTAATCTTCTTCACCACTGTAATGGAAGGCTTCTTGACTTCTTTCTGTGGTTCATCCACCCACGCATTCGCCTCATCAGAATCCCGCACAGGAGAATCAGGGCCAGTCTCACCCTCACCATACACTGGTGTGCCTTCAACCGTTGCGATATTCACATGATCACCAGACGCTGGTGCCGCCAATGTCGCATGGCAGGTGAACGACTCACCAGGCTTGAGTGTTTCAGGTTTATCCGCACAGGTGATGTGGTCTGCTGGAATCACATTATCCGACACAGTGACATTGCCTAGTGTTGCGGTACCAGTATTGGTCACCTCAAACACGATGTCCATATCCTCACCTGGTTGAACCTTCACACCAGGCTTCGTGTTCGCATCCTCGTCATTAATCTTCTTCACCACAGTAATAGAAGGCTTCTTCACTTCTTTTTGTGGTTCATCCACCCACGCACGCGCAGGATCATCATCAGACACAGGGCTTGTGGGACCAGACTCACCATCACCATACACAGGTGTTGCCTGGGCGGTTGCGATATTCACATGCTCACCCGTAGCAGGAGCCTTCAATGTCGCAGAACACGTAAACGACTGGCCAGGCTTGAGTGACTCTGGTTTATTCTCACAGGTGATGTCTTTCGCTGGGATCACATTATCCGTGAGATCAATCTTTTCCAGTGTTGCCGAACCAGTATTGGTCACCTCAAACACAATGTCCATGTCACTACCTGGCCCAACTTTCACACCAGGATACACATTCGCATCATCACCATTAATCTTTTTGATCACACTAATAGCAGAGTCTTCACCACCGAAGCTGGCTCATCCACCCACGCACGCGCAGGATCAACATCCGACACAGGGCTTGTGGGACCAGACTCACCCTCACCATAAACAGGTGTGCCCTCTACTGCCGCGATATTCACATGCTTACCAGACACAGGAGCCTTCAACGTAGCAGAACACGTAAACGACTGACCAGGCTTAAGTGACTCTGGTTTATTCGCACAGGTGATGTGGTCTGCTGGGATCACATTATCCGTGAGATCAATGCTTTCCAGTGCCACATCACCATCATTCGTCACCACAAACGAGATGCTCATATCACTACCAGGGGCTACACCCACACCAGGATACGCATTCGCATCATCACCATTAATACTCTTCAACCTTCACAGAAGGAACCTTGGCTACTTTTACTGGTTCATCCACCCACGCACGCGCAGGATCAACATCCAACACAGGGCTCGTTGGACCAAACTCACCATCACCATACACCGGGGTACCCTCTACTGTTGCGATATTCACATGATCACCAGACACAGGAGCCTTCAATGTCGCAGAACACGTAAACGACTCGCCAGGATTGAGGGTTTCCGGTTTGTTCGCACAGGTGATATCTTTCGCAGGGATCACATTATCCGTGAGATTAATGTTCTCTAGTGCTGCCGAACCATCATTAGTCACCTCAAACGACACCTTCATATCCGCACCAGGGGCTACCCTCACACCCGGTGCCACATTCGCATCATCACCATCAATCTTCTTAATCACTTTAATCGATGGGATTTTGGCTACTTTCGCTGGCTCATCCAACCACGCAAACGCCGAATCATCATCAGTGACAGGAGTATCACCCACAGGATGACCCTCCTCATCCACCGGAACACCAGTTACTGTCGCAGTATCCTTATGTGTGACACCAGAGCTTGGTGCCGGCAACGTGGCCGTACACGTAAACGACTCACCCGGTGCAAGAACATCTGGTTTATTCTCACACACAATATCCTGAGCATTCTTAATCTGATCGTCAGACACTGTCACGTCTTTGAGTGGTGTTTCACCCGTGTTCGACACCTCAAACGAAATGTTCAACGACTCACCAGGTTTCACAGCAACACCAGGCTCACGATTCGCATCATCACCATTAATCAACTTCACCACCCGAACACCAGGAACACGTGGTTTCAGTTTGTGTGCATGCGCTGGATTCGACCCAGTCACCTCACCCGCAGGACCAGTCGTACCCTCCTCATACACAGGCACACCTTTTACCGTCGCAGTGTCTTTATGCGTTTGGCCAGCCTCAGGTGCCGGTACTGTCGCCGTACACGTAAACGATTCCTTCGGCTGTAACACTGCTGGTTTATCAGCACACACAATAGCCTGAGCATCAGTGATCTGATCATCTGTTACTGTCACGTCTTTCAATGGTGCCTCACCGGTGTTAGTGACCTCGAACGACACAGTCATCGTATCGGCATCAGAAGCAATCACAACACCAGGTGCCGTATCAGCATCATCACCATTAATCTTCTTCACCACCCCAATACCAGGAACCACAACTTTAGGCTCAGGAACAGGAACCACAGACGACGACGTAGGAGCAGAAGAACTAGATGTAGGCTCAACCGACGAAGTAGTAGGTGCCACAGAACTAGACGTAGGCTCAACCGATGAAGAAGAAGTAGTCGACGGTGCCGCAGAACTAGAAGTAGTTGACGGTGCAGACGACGAGGTAGTTGGTGTTGACTCAGGAACATGCGCATTCGCAGGATCCTGCCCTGTCACATCCCCACCATCAACAGGATTACCATCCTTATCCACAGGTGTTGCTGTTACCGTCGCAATGTTTGTATGCTGCTCACCCGCTTTCAGAGCAGGCAATGTTGCAGAACATTCCACTGTTTCAGCAGGCTGCAACACAACAGTGTCAAGACTCGTATCACCACAAGTGATTTGATCAGCTGGGATCTTATCATCGACAAGCTTCAGGTTCTTCAGCACAGTATTACCCGAGTTACGGATCGTGAACGTGAAATTCAACTTGTCTTCAGTCTTCACCGCAACACCAGGAGCCTCATTCGCATCCTCACCATTGACCTTCTTGGTCACACTCACACCAGGAACAGGTTTTGCTTGGAGTGGATCACCATGAGCAATACCCTCCTGAGCAGCAAACGGCGTAGCACCTGCGTCACCACAAGAACCATAGTGTGCACTATTTTCGACATGTCCCTGACCAGACTTATAGCTTTCAGGATCAGTGGAATACGTCAGGATAGTGTTGTACTTCGCAGCACCAGAATACGGAGCAAACACATCAGAACCCAAAAGACCTATGCTATACAAAGAGGATTTACTGAGTACATCAGCGACAGCATTAGCGCTAGCATTACCATTTTCATCAATGTCTGTAGTAGTTTTTTGAGCTTTCAGTGATGTGACCTCTTCACCCCAGGCGTTTTTCATGATCACAGGTTGTCCCAACCCAGAAACCTTGTAATCCACGTACACGGTGCCGTTTGCAGGATCATCATTGGATCCAATGATTTCAGGTTTATGAGCTTTCTGCCAATCTAGATAGGTAAAATGAAACATCGCTCCTATTATGTCGGCGTCTTTTTGGGTGATTGTTTTACTGTTCCAGTCAAAGGACTCGCTTAGTCCGTTGGTTCCTGGTTGTGCTTTCGCTTTGATACTTTCAACATCGAAGTCAGGTGGATATACAGAGGCTTGTGGTGGCACAGGAGTACCCTCAGGGTACTTCGTGTCTAGATCAGCAGGCTTCCACCCACCATTCTTATTGGCAAAACCATCCCGAGCATTCAGTAAAACTGTACTACTTTCAATGAGTTTCGTCATTTTCATGGGTGTTTGTGCTTCATCGACACGTACACGTACATAAATGTCTTGGAAGGTTTCGTTCGCGGCACCCGCATCACCAATCGGTGGAGTCACATATACACGACCTGTCGCCGACCCATACACGCCAGCACCTTGTGTAGCGGATGAACTGGTAGCTGAATAATACTTCAGATACATGGGCTCCGTACTACATGCCATGACTGGAATGGGCATTCCCACAACCGTGCCACGAGGAGTAGGGTTCGTGTTGGTGTTACATTTTCCGCCATCACGTTCAACTGTAGTGTATAAATCCCACTCATGATTGTTACCCTGCGAGTCAGTTGTCGTCGCAGTGTATTTCACAGATTCCGGATCGCGCTCACATGCACCTTGAGGAATCTCCTCTGTACGTGTGAACTGTGCCGTACGATTCACTAATCCTTCAGCCTCTGCTTGCAACGTCACACGATAACCACCGTTGTCTATCGACTCGGCAACAGCGATGACTTTTCCTGTCTCAGTATCCTTCAGTAGCAAATCACCACTGATAACAGGAAAAGCAGAATGAGAAGAATCTCCTTCTGCTTGCCTATTCACCTTGAACTCAACATAATCTCCTGGTTTCGCGTCATCAGGGAAAGCGAAATCAACAGTCAACACAACCTTATCTTTATTATTAGGATCAGCTGTTACTGTTTTGTTCACAATCACCGAATCAGGCAGCTGCTTCCCACTAGCAGTATCTGCTGCTGGCGTGGTGTCATCAGCAGCCCACACTACAGGCGCACCAACACCAGAGCCAGCACCTCCCCACATACCACTGGACAATAATCCAGTAGTCATAATCACCACACCTACCCGGCGCAGCAACCAGTGTTTCTTCCCCATGAACACTCCTTAGAAAAACCTTAAGAAAACATAAAACACCTAAAGAGTAGCCCCCCCCCCCCATAAAAATGTCCAGCCGAAAAACACACCAAAAACGCACGACTACCCCCATAAACACCCCGTACCACCCCATAAGAAAAGGGACCCCGCACACCCGCCAGAGCCCGCTGACCCTTGCTGCATTCCTGCCCTGGGGGAGTTCACGGGATAAACGCCATGCGAAGTCCTGCCACACACAATAGCGCATTTTCTTATAAAGCCCAAAGTGTGCCTTGACATGACGTCGATAAGCTGCGTATAGCTTGTGATTTGCAGTTGAGGCACCCCTATGTGTACTGTCTTTCGAGTACACATTTTGTGTGTTGGAGGATTCGACTAGCGGCCTATGTCACACGCCTGGAACGCGTGCGGGAGCAATCCCTCAGGGGTTCAAATCCCCTATCCTCCGCCAACTCCCTCTAGCCCTTACCGCTAGAGGGAGATTTTTGCTACATACCTCTAAGTCCGCGCATATTTTGTGTCTCGACGCCCCTGCTTACCAAGCATCTGAATGTATCCGCGCTCAATGAGCCAACTTAGGGCAAAACGAGTTTGACCTTCGCTAAGACCTGTGACTGCTATGAGTTCCTGTAAAGTTGCCGGTTTGTTGATTGCAGCCAATTGATCCAAAGCATCAAGAATCGCAGGACCGTTCTTTGTAAGTGGTTCACTCCTTTCTCCTTCAAGTTTCTCCCCATCGGTTATTTCAACGGCTGCTTTAGCAGAATCAGCAGATATTTTTGTAGTGTTAGCTCCTTTCACAAGATTTTTAGCACGATAAAGTTTCACTCTATTAACTGTTTTGGTGGTAACATCTTCCATGCTTTCTATTTCTTTGAGGATTGACCGTGCTTGGTAAGCATCCACACCAAACTCTTCCTTAATTCGTGGCGCAGACCATTCCTCTCCATCACGTAAACTCATAATTATCTTCACCGCAGTCTCCGACAGAGGAGAAACTTGAAGATTATTCTCGTATCTGGACAAATCCTCATGCGTTAGGAGAGCATGACGAGAAAGCTGCGCCATGAACATGATTCCTTGATCCTTGAAATGAGGGGATCGTAAGCCTGCCTGCTGCATAGCCGTTATAGTTTCTGCAATGCCACCGCCTTCTCCTTCGATCACACGATTACCGTCGTGCATCCGGAGATGTTTACAAATCTCATACAGAGTTGGATTGACTGCTGATTTTCCTCCCGGTTGTCCCAATTGGCTCTCTGAAACACCCCATAACCCACCTGGACTTGTGATGATCAGGGAATCATTTTTAATACGAATCTCAATGCGTTTTGTGTCTGTCACGGAATCCAAATTGCGGTGGATCAAGGCGTTAGCAATGATCTCACGAACCGCACGCATTGGTAGTTCACTCTGATTTTGTCCGTGACCTGCGGTGGTATAGCTTATGCGAGTCAGTGTATTACGCATAACCCACTCTAGTGACTGTTCTAGTAAGTCTGGGATTGGTCCTGTGAAATGCTTAAGGTCTTGGGTTCGTGCTCCGTCGATTATGGAATCAAGTTGAACAGCACAAGTGATGCCCAAACTTGGGTTAATTCGCTGCGGAGCAATGCCAAGGGCATAAAGACCAGCAAGGGAGGCACGACCATCCCTGCTGGTTACCCCAGTATTAAATAGGATCTGTTCATCCGTTAATGCAGCTTGACGACGCGACTGTATGCGAACTTCCCTCAGATAAACAGCAAGTAAATCTGGATCCAGGTCATCAATAGCACTGTCATCCACAAAAACACGATCCGGGTGAGTTCGCTGGAAAGCTTGAGTTTTGAGGAGCTCAAGCTGGGCAATTTCTTGCACACTGAGCTCATAGTCACCATCTGCTTGGCGCAGGTATGCGGAACCAGCGTAGTAAGCTGGGCGATCTGATAATGGAAGCCCTTGAACGTGAACGATAAGCACTGTTTTATTTGCTGATTCAGTTGCTGAGGATGTGGAAGCAGAAAGATCTGCAGGGAGAGTAACAGTTGAAAATGAGCAGTTCACGGGAGGAGTGATAGAGTCACGGGCTTGGCTAGCGATGCTTTGCTCATAGCTTGCGACATCACTAATTCCAGTTACAGAGAATCCTGCTTTTTCGTCAATTCCTATGACAATAACGCCACCATCAGGCGTGTTCCCAAAAGCAGAAAGAGTCTCTCCGAGGTGTGGGACTCCATTTCTGCCGGTTTTTACTTCCACCTCGTACTTATCGCCACCACGAAGGCGTAGTTCATCAATAAGGTGAAGCACATCATCATCAGTCCAATTCAGAGTCACACTTAAACTTTAAGTGTGCAAGACTTAAACTTCAAGTGTGGACAAGAGTTTAAGTGTGAAAAATCCTGCCAACCCTATTCAACAGGGAAAACTCCCGCTTTAGAGATTTTTAGAGTTTTCCAACACTCTCACACTTAAACTTTTAGTACACAGACTTAAACTATAAACCCCACACTTAAACTTTAAGTGTGGGAAAGTTGCAGTCTTAAAGTTTAAGTGTGAGGTGGGTCATTTTCAGGCACCAAACCGGAGCCAGGAACCATACGAACCACACCCAGCACCTCCAGGAATGATTCAGCCTCTCTCGCCTTTAGCTTAAAGCGGCTAGCTCAGTTCGTCGATAAGCTTGTTATCAAACATGGATAGCGCAGATGCAATCGCCATGTGCATATCGAGGTACTGATAAGTGCCGAGCCTGCCACCAAAGTAGACCTTATTTTCTGCGGTTTCAGCGTCGGCAAGCTCACGGTATTTGAGTAGCTTTTCGCGGTCGTCAGGAGTGTTGATTGGGTAATATGGCTCGTCATCTCCCTCGGCAAAGCGTGAATACTCTTTCATAATGACGGTCTTGTCTTTGGGGTAGCTGTCTTCGCGCTCTGGGTGGAAGTGGCGGAATTCATGAATACGTGTGTAAGGGAACTCGGCATCGTTGTAGTTCATCACTGGCGTACCTTGGAAATCGCCTGTAGGCAGCACCTCTGTCTCAAAGTCGAGCGTGCGCCAGCCTAATTTTCCTTCCGAATAGTCAAAGTAGCGATCTAGCGGTCCGGTATATACAACAGGCGCATCGGGATTCTGGGCGCGTAGTTCTTCTCGCACCTCAAACCAGTCAGTGTCTAGGCGTACTTCAATGTTTTCGTGCGCTGCCATATTTTCCAGCCATTGCGCATAGCCGTCGACGGGCAGGCCTTCGTATGTGTCGTTGAAATAGCGGTTGTCGAAGTTGTAGCGCACTGGCAGACGGGTGATATTACCTGCTGGCAGCTCTTTTGGATCTGTTTGCCATTGCTTGGCGGTGTAGTCGCGGATGAATGCTTCGTAGAGTGGGCGACCGATAAGCGAGATTGCTTTTTCTTCTAAATTGGTAGCATCTTCGGAGTTGATTTCGCTTGATTGCTGCGCAATGAGTTCGCGGGCTTCATCTGGGGAGTAATAACGACCAAAGAATTGGTTAATCAAACCAAGCCCCATCGGGAATTGGTATGCGGTACCTTTGTGCATGGCAAAAACGCGGTGCTGGTATCCGGTGAAGTCGGTGAACTGATTAACATATTTCCACACTCGTTCATTGGAGGTGTGGAATAGGTGTGCACCGTATTTATGGATTTCAATTCCGGTTTCTGGTTCCGCCTCGGAGTAGGCATTGCCGCCAAGGTGGGAGCGACGTTCTACGATGAGAACTTTTTTATCTAGTTGGCTTGCTGCGCGCTCTGCGACGGTAAGCCCAAAAAGACCAGAACCGACCACGATTAAATCGAAATTACTCATAGCCTCGAGACTATCCTAAACCCAGTGCTAATTCAGGGAAGCAACCAGTTAATCACCGATTTAATTGGATTTAATTGCATATGGAATAAAAAATTTTTAGAATTCACAGTTTTCATCGAACACCGCGCTCATGCACCATTTTTCACATATGCAACATAGAAAACTACAGGATTATAGCACCTCATCTGTTTCATTAACCTCATTCATATACTAGACTTGCCAAAGATTGAAAAATGTCCCAGCAGCACCACGACGATATGAGTAACTAAGGGAGTGTTCTACGTGCCGCAACGGAAAAAGAAAAAACTCGCACCGCGCACAGGCTTGAGCGCGCTTATTGTTAAGCCACTCAGCGCGGCTGTCATAACGACCACTGTGGTTGCCACAGGTCTTGTCGCAGCCGGCGGTACCTCCATCCTGCGTACCGACGGCGATGCCATCGCCCCCATCGACCCCACCCTTGCCACTGACTCTCTTGCCTCCGGCGAAAACGTCGTCATTGACGATCCAGCAATCGCCACCCAAGGCACAGGCGAGGCAGCACGCACGGTAAAGCAATTCAACCGTGCTGATGAGTTCTCTCAATTCGCCCTGACCTGGACCGGCGAAAAAGACATAGCCGCCTTTGTGCGTAGTCAACGCAACGACGGTTCGTGGACCTCCTGGTTTAAGGCAGAACCTGCGGATAACGCCGTAGACACCCCAGGTGCAAAGCACGGTACCGACCTGGTTTATGTGGAACCCACTCATACCGTGCAAGTTTCTCTGGCAGGCGTCGATCTGCTCAGCCCAGCTAACACTGATCCTGCTGCACCTGCCTCCGCCGCAGCCAAAGCAGCAGATTTCGACGTAGTGTTCATTGACGGTGGCGAATCCACCACTCCAACTGGTGGCATCAATCTCACCGCAGACTCCGACGGAATGCCACGCGTTATCTCCCGCGCGGGTTGGGGAGCTGATGAGTCGTTACGCTGCCAACAACCTACCTACAACGATGGTGTTTCCGCAGTAACCATCCACCACACAGCTGGTTCCAATGACTACACCGAAGCACAAGCACCTGGTATCGTCCGCGGTGTCTACAAGTACCACGCTCAAACCCTCGGCTGGTGCGATATTGGTTACCAATCCCTTGCTGACAAATACGGCAACCTCTACGAAGGACGTTTCGGCGGTCTGAATAAAGCTGTTGAGGGCGCTCACGCAGGCGGATTCAACGAAAATACCTGGGCAATTTCCATGCTTGGCAACTACGATATTGCAGAAACCACCCCGCAGATGATTAAAGCCGTCGGAGAGCTTGCTGGTTGGCGCGCAAAGGTAGCTGGCTTTGATCCAACTGGTTCCGACACTCACTATTCAGAGGGATCCTCGTACACCAGCTATGCCTATGGCACCCCAGTTACTTTGCCTAATATCTTCGCGCACCGCGACGTTGGTCTAACCTCGTGCCCTGGTGAATATGGTTATGCGCAAATGGATAATATCCGCAGAATTGCCAAAGAAAAATATGATTCTTTGATTGCAGGCGCTAACCCACCTGCACCTGCACCTGCACCTGCACCTGCACCTGCACCTGCACCTGCACCTGCACCTGCGGAGAATAGCACGACAGCAGCACCAGCAACTACTAGCACTGCCGCACCAGTTACCCCTGCGGCGGCAGCAACACCAGCTGCGCTCGTTCCTGCGGCAATCCAAACCACAAGTGCCAAAACCGAAGCAGCAACGACAACTGAACCAACTGTAGTCCCTAGCCCTATTGCCCCAGTGACTCATACCGCTACTACTGCAATAACCACCACTGCTACGGCAACTACTACAGCTATCGAAACAGAGACTGCCACCGAGACAACAACAGCAACAGCAACAAAAACGCTGACCACCCAGGCTGTCGCAGAGCCAGAAACTCATGCGAGCACCACAAACGCTGCTGAACCAACATCTGCGGTGAGCGTCGAAAAGCAGACGCAAGAGCAAAAATCAGCGCCCGAGCATGAGAAAATTGCCCAGGCAGGACTCAGCGAAATCGAGGACACCACCGAGGCTCCTAAGCGACAATCCTCCGGAATCCGCTTGTCTGATTTGCGCGCACTGCTCAATAATATCGCCTCATTCTTCAATGACCTGCGACTCACCCTTGGTTACGCTCACACTGGTTCTGCAACCAGCTCACCGCTGGGCAAACCACGTTCTGGTGTGAATACTTATACTGATTCACAAGGCCAACCCGTGCGCTATGTGCTTTTCGACAATGGAATTCTGGTTGATTCTCAAATCACTGGCGTACAAGCACTGTGGGGTCGCATTGCCGACGCATGGGCTAACCAAGGACTTAGCCTTGGGGCACTCGGCTTGCCGATTAGCCAAGAATACCCAGCTGGCGGGCTTATTCGTGCTGATTTTCAACATGGATACATCACTTTCGACCCAGCCACAGGGCAGATCCAAGTGATTAATTACTAGGACACATCCCTAGAACCAGCGCTCTAGTACCTGCGCCACTCCGTCGTCCGTATGGGGTGGTGCTATTTCTTGCGCAACCTCTTTCACCTCTGGGCGGGCATTACCCATTGCCACGCCATGCCCAACCCAGGAAAGCATTTCGATGTCATTAGGCATATCGCCAAAGGCAATGATTTCATGCTGTGCTACCCCATACTGCTGGGCAAGATAGCGCACCCCGGTAGCCTTGGTGACCCCTGGTGCAGTGAACTCCAGTAATCCCTTGTCCATCGAATAGGTCATATGCACGCGGGTGCTATCAATATGTGGGGCAAGAGCAGCGTACATATCTGCTGCTTTCAGCTCAGGATTCAGCAGGAGCATTTTTACTGCTGGGCGCGCGATAACCTCGTCAGGAGCAGCTATCCCAAACCCCTCTTTGCCAATGAGGTCACTGTAGCGATGATCGGAAATGAACAAGCTATCAACGGGATCATAAGCCGATTGTCCTGCCCGCTCACAGGCTATATTGATCCCGCCCAATGGGGTAAAGACCTCTGTAGCGATGCTATATACATGGCTCATTGCCTCAGGGGTTAGTTCATGCGCGTGCACTATATGGTCATGAGCACTGTCATAAATAACTGCACCATTGGAAAGCACGCATAATGGTTTCTGGCTAAGCTGCTCGACGACCTCCAATAGCCACCTATGCGGTCTGCCCGTCGCTAATGCAAAATGCGTGCCCTGCGAGGTGGCGCGTTCGACGACTGCACGAGTGCGTGGTGCAACTCGAGCATTTTCCCCCAAAAAAGTGCCATCAATATCACTGACAATAAACCGAGGAGCTGCACCAAAATCGACCATAGCCTTTAGCCTACCTCAGTCGTCAGTGCAGCTCTTCTCATGATGAGTAACCTAACGCATAAGCGGGATCAGATTACATCGTCTTCTACAGTGTCTTCCCAGTCTAAGGAGCGCTTTATCGCACGTTTCCACTCACGGTAGAGTTCTTCTACCTTTTCTTTTTCCATCTTTGGTTTCCAGATTGTCGGTTCGCCCTTTTGGGAACCAAGCACCTCGAGATTCTCCCAGAAACCAGCGGCAAGACCAGCAGCAAAAGCGGCACCTGTGGCAGTAGTCTCCACGTTCTTTGGTCGGTGCACGTTCACGCCCAAGACATCAGCCTGGAATTGCATCAGCAGCTCGTTATAGGTCATGCCACCGTCGACGCGCAGGTCAGTGATAGCAACACCAGAGTCTGCAACCATCGCATCGGCGACATCACGGGTTTGGTATGCGGTTGCTTCGAGCACTGCGCGTGCAATGTGATTGCGATTAGCAAAGCGAGTAAGACCAACGATTACACCGCGAGCGTCTGGGCGCCAATATGGGGCAAAAAGTCCAGAGAACGCGGGAACAATATACACACCACCATTGTCTTCTACTGACCTTGCCAAGTTCTCTACCGCAGCTGAGTTAGGAATGAGCTGCAAGTTGTCACGCAGCCACTGCACCAGAGAACCACCCATAGAAACAGAACCTTCGAGAGCATACACTGGTTTTTGCCCTTCGATCTGGTAGCACACAGTGGTAAGCAAGCCATTATCAGACCACTTCGGTGTAGTACCAGTGTTAAGCAGCAAGAATAGGCCAGTACCATAGGTATTCTTGGCATCGCCTGGGCGGAAACAACCTTGACCGAACATTGCCGACTGCTGGTCGCCCAAAATTGCCTTAATCGGCACGCCGCTGAGTGAACCACGTTCCCGAACTTGGTGGAAATCGCCTACCGACGGGCGAATTTCCGGCAACATTGACATAGGAATACCCATAGCCGCACATAGTTCGGTATCCCATTGCAGCGTCTCAATATCCATCAAGAGGGTACGTGAGGCATTCGTTACGTCGGTAGCGTGGAGTGCTTCATGACCATTATCGCCTTCAGCACCACCGGTGAGGTTCCACAGCAGCCACGTATCAGTGGTGCCAAAGAGCAGATCTCCTGCCTCGGCGCGTTCGCGGGCACCAGGTACGTTGTCGAGAATCCATTTGATTTTTGGACCTGATGGGTATGAATTAATCAGCAACCCAGTTTTGCGACGCCACTTGTCAGGGTCTTTGTCGCCAATAAGTTCTTTACAAATCTGCGTGGTACGCGTGTCCTGCCACACGATCGCGTTATACACTGGCTCACCAGTGTTTTTATCCCATACGACCGTGGTTTCACGCTGATTGGTAATACCAATGGCAACCAGGTCAGAAGGAGAAACATCGCCGTCGGCAAGGGCGCTGCCTACTGCGCGACGAGTGTTATCCCAGATCTCTTTCGGGTCATGCTCTACCCAGCCTTTTTGCGGAAAGATCTGCTCGTGTTCGTATTGCCCCACTGAGACTTGATTGCCGTCGTGGTCAAAGATGATAAAGCGAGTAGAGGTAGTGCCTTGGTCAATCGCACCAACATATTTAGTCATAATTTTCCTTCACGTTTTTGGTTTGTATGGTTGTTGTGGGCTTTATCGGCTTTATGTTCACAGCTTTTCGACGCCACGCCGGGCCCCACAGAACTTAAAGAGCAACAAGCGCAAGCAATCCTGTTGCCACGGCAGCAAGCAAGGGACCAACGATAGGAACCCATGCGTATCCCCAGTTCGCGCTACCTTTTCCTTTGATAGGCAGGACAAAGGCATAGGCTAGGCGTGGACCAAAGTCACGCACTGGGTTGATGGCATAGCCTGTAGGAGAACCAAGGGACAAACCAATTCCGACCACTGCGAATGCCACAGCTACATATTTGAGTCCACCGATTTCCCCGCCACTTGGACCAAATGCAATAAAAGACAGAAGTACAAATGTACCAATAAACTCGGTAACCACATTCCAACCATTGTGTGGGTGTGCCGGTGCAGTGAAGAAGATACCGCCGGTATCTTTGTTTGCGCCCGTTTCTTTGCCGTGCTCATCGTAGTTATTCGCGTCGAAAAGCTGCTTAAATGCAGCCCATGCCGCAATCGCCCCGACAAAAGCCCCAGCTAGTTGTCCAACAACATACCAAGGCACTAAAGACCACGCTAAGCTGCCTTTCACGGCGAGCATGAGCGTTACTGCTGGGTTGAGGTGCGCTCCAGACGCGTCGGCAATGCTTGCACCCACAAACACTGCCATGCCCCACCCCAAAGCGATGACGATCCAGTCAGAGTTTTTGGCTGCAGAGGTGCGCAAAGTATTTAATGCACATACGCCATTGCCAAGCAAGAGCAGTATTGCTGTTCCAAAAAACTCCCACATCATCAATGATGCACCGGACATATTTTTGCCTTTCTACTTCTACTTTCCTTCGACCTAGAGCTCAGTTATTTCCGCTCTGGTATCAGCCGCAGCTGTGACAATGCCATTTGCTTCCTCGTCGGTGAGGGCTTGTTCTGCTTCTAATTCAGCCGCAACACGCGCACGGAAGTTTTTAAGCTCAGCTGCAATGTGTGTGTCATCCCAACCCAATAGCGGGGCGACGAACTTCGCTACGTCTTCAGCACTATCGACACCACGATGGCCATATTCCATTGCCACGCGCAATCGACGATTCAGAATATCCTCTAAATGCAATGCCCCTTCATGGGTAACTGCATAGCGAACCTCAGCCCATATATAGCCCTGTGCTGCTGTTACTGGTTCAAGCAAAGAGGAATCTTCTTGGGCTGGTGCCAGCACTTCCGCAATAAGAGAGCCATAGCGATTGAGTAGGTGCTGCACAGTTTTTTCGGTAATGCCATAGCGCCGCGCCAACGCTGGCACTTGATTAGCCAAAGCATGATAACCATCAGCACCCAAAATAGGGGTGCGATGAGTGATGGATTCAGAAACAGCAGAAGATAATTCTTGTGCAGCTAAATCCACAGCGTCTTTGCCGATAACTCGATATGTGGTGTACTTGCCACCTGCTACCGACACTAAACCAGGCAACACCTTTGCCACAGCATGATTGCGAGAAAGATTCGACGTGGAATCAGATTTTCCACTGAGCAAAGGACGCAAACCTGAGTACACGCCCACAATATCTTGATGAGTAATTGGGTTTGCGACGCGCTGATTAACCTGGTCAAGGATGTAATCAATGTCAGCACGGGTAGGAGCTGGATCAGGTTTGGATAGATGTCTTTCCCAATCGGTATCAGTAGTACCGATAATCCAATACTCACCCCACGGAATAACAAAAAGTACTGATTTTTCAGTAACAAAACACAATGCTGCCTCGGCATCAAGTTTTGCTTTCGGAACCACAATATGCACACCTTTAGAGGCATGAACAGAAAACTTACCTTGTGCACCTGCAAGTTTTTCTATTTCGTCATTCCACACTCCGGTGGCATTGATAAAGACCTTGCCTTTGATTGTGGTCTGTTCGCCTGTGTCGCTGTCTCGCAAAGTAGCAGCAACTACTCGGTTGCCTTCTTTCACAAAATCTACTAGCTGCGTCGAGGTGCGCACTGTTGCCCCATACTCCGCGGCAGTTCTCAGCACTGTCATGGTATGACGAGCGTCGTCAACGAGAGTGTCATAGTAGCGCACCCCACCGACGATGGCATCATTTTTGAGCCCCGGTGCAATGTTGAGCACACCCTTACGACTCAGGTGCTTTTGCATCGGTACTGATTTCGCGCCACCCATGAAGTCGTACAAGGTAAAGCCACCAAACATCATCACGCGTTCCCAAATGCGATGCGTCAGCGGGAAGATAAAGCGTAATGGCTTCACCAAATGCGGTGCCAGGGTAGACATATTGAGCTCACGCTCATGGAGTGATTCGGCAACAAGACGGAAGTCAAGCATTGCGAGATAGCGCAGTCCACCGTGGAACATTTTAGAAGATCGTGATGAGGTGCCGGCGGCAAAATCACGCGCTTCAATCACGGCAGTTTTAAGACCACGTGTTGCAGCGTCTACTGCCGCACCTGCTCCCACGGAGCCACCGCCAATGATGACTACGTCGTATTCTTCTTCACTAAACTTTTGCCATGCCTGCGCAAAATAATCAGGGTTAAACTGCTGTGTGCTTGTCGATGCCATATCTTATGGCAACTCCTCTCAGCCAGGTTGTAGTGCACCAGATACTGCAGATACCGCAGATAGATTATCTCGGGTTCTTCAGTTTTCAGTGCATAGGTATTTGTCATTCCGTTCTACATAGTATGCCTAAACATAACATCAAGAGTATGTGATGGTACTCACAAATCACTATATAACCTATAAGCTGGCTCTATAGAAAAACATAGAAACCACTAGTAGCACTCCGCCCCTTTTCGGGGGAAGTCCTATACAAACCCACGCCCTCCGACGCCCATCACAAGACCTCACTGATTGAATTTCTTTTTCACTATTTTCTTAGTGAAAATTTGTCAATATACTATAGAATTAACTTGTCTATCATTAGTAGACTGACCATGTGAAGCGAAGTGCAGTAATCAAAAAACTTCGATATGAGGCAAAGCGAAGAGGATTAGAATTTGTAGAAATTAAGCTCAGCCGTCACGATGCCTATCGTGTCGGTAACACAACGAGAACTCTTGGGCGACACCGAGAAATAGACGATACCACTGCAAGGAAATTCTTTGACCAATATGCCTCTGAACTAGGAAAAGGATGGTGGCGATAATGGCAACATTCACAGTTACAGCCGAACGTGGCTCCTCTAGCCCAGTATGGGTTTTAGAATGCGCACAAGTAGGAGCAGTCTCCCAGACCAAAAGACTCGATCATGCAGCGGAAGAAATGCGTGAAGCAATTGCGTATCAAGCAAAAATTGATCCAGCCGAGGTTGAAATCATCATTAAACCAATCCTGCCTTCCGCAGTGGCAGAATTAAAAACCCATGCCGACCTGTTAAAACAACAAGCAGAAGAAACAAAAAAAGAAGCCTCCGACGCCCATCACAAACTAGCGTCGGAAATGAAAAAACAAGGCTTTAGTGTTCGAGAAATAGGCATCATCCTAGGTGTTTCCTACCAGCGTGCGGCGCAACTTGCCGCACGCTAACCCTCTGGCGCTATCCCCGCAACCTACGCGCTAATCAATAGGAAACTCAGCAGCACATTGACAATGGTCGCCACAATCATCGGCACCGATGTGCGTTTCACTAAGCGAATCGGATCCACTTTAATCGCAGCACACACAATAAGCACTGCTGCATTTACCGGAGATACCTGACGCATAAGATTAGAAGTACCCCAGATGGCAGTAAGCATTTGCGCAGGATAAATGCCCATTTGCTGAGAAATCTTGGGGACGACCTCAGCAAAAGCAAAGTATGGTGCGGTGCCTGAGCCAGTCAGAGATGCCATCACAGCAGTCGCAGCCACAAAAATCAGTACCACTATTATTGCGGCACCAGAAGTATGTTCCGTGGCGTCGATAAGCATAGAAATAATACCCAACTGGGTAATACCCTCGATCAATACCGCAGCAGCAACCAACAATGCCACCACGCCAGCAGCACCCTCACCCATGCCACTGAAGAACGACTTGAGCGAATCAACACTATGCGCGATATTGCGATGACGAATCACCTCGATAAGCAATGCAATGAACAAAGAAAGCACTGTCACCGGCAAAATTTCCGCCTCAAAAGACAAAATACCCATATTCTTAAGCAATGCAGACACCACAATAAGCACCAAAGGCAACAGCGGCAAAACAGCGTAATACGCAGGTAGTTTTTGAGCTTTCTCCAATGCCGCCGCAGTAGTGACATCATGAGCCAAGGCTCCTGCACTAGCACCTGCTTTTTCTTTCCTATCGCAACGTCGCTGCCACCACATATGCACAAAAGCAGTAATAATGATGGTAGGCACAGTAGACCTGGCAACAAAACCATACACAAAGGTAGAAATAGGCATATCAGCCAAAGAAGCACCTTGAATAAGTCCCGCCTCCAAAGGAGTAGGCACAATCGTCGACGACGTAACCACAATGGCGGCCACAGTCAACGGGGTCAAACCAGCAGCAATAAGTGCCGGCATGAGAGTGGCGACCAAAAGCAAAGAAAGCGCAGAGGTAGACGCGATCACCATTGACAATAACGTGCCAATGAAATAGCCCAATGGCACCAACCAATACGAACCATTAAAACGCTGTAATGGCTTAGAAAGCATCACCACGGCTTTAGTGTCAGCACCGATATGGCTCATATAGGACACAAAGCCAAAGAGCACCATAATCGCCATGCCAATTCCAGAAAAACGCGCCTTAAACAGGGCTTCTACTACCAAAAGCTGATCGTAGAAAGCATTTCCTGAAGACTCTATCTCTGTAGTGGGTTGCGCTTTGCCCAACAGTGCTGCAAGCATAAGCACGATCACACCAACGGCAAAAATTGATGCCGCCGCATTGACTTTTCGCACGATTAGATATATCACTGCGGCTACTGCCAGCGCGGCAATAATGAGATACACCATGATTAATCTCCTTTGACAGTTTTTTAAGCAGTATCCTGGTTATTCTTCAGAATTAACTCCACGATATTGGCAACGCCTTCGTCATCACGCGCACTCGTCAAAGATGACGCGCGCTGCACCACGCTTGGGGCGCTGCCATAGAGCGCAACACACGTTCCGACCTGTGACATGAGCACCAGATCACTCTGCGTACCAGCAAAAAGCACTGCATCCTCTGCAACACATGGCTGTTTCTGACGCGCAGCCATAGTCATAACTTGCGATAAGGCACTCGCCTTATCGACGCCCTGCGCACCCACAATTACGCCTTTTGCATAGGGGGTAACGCACAGCATTTCCGCGAGCTTGGTCACAATATCTTTGTGTTGTACTGGGTCAAGCTCAACCTTGCCACTGAGGATCATGCCATCGACGCCAGACCAGGAAACCAGTAATTTATTTTCTTCTAATAGCGCAGTCACTTGCTCAATATGCGCGGCAGAAATACCAATGACCTCAGCATTATCAGTATTATCAGCATGAGTAATCAAGGCACCATTGTGTGCAATATACCAACTCTGTGGGAACAGCGTACGCACATCTTCCCGAGGCGCTTGTTCACTCGTGAAAATGAGCGTGGTGCCCCGCTCGGCAATATCGGTTAGTGCCGCAACGGTACGTTGTGGCACTGGCTCCCCAGTAGGACAAAGAGTATGCTCTACGTCGCAAATAAGTGCCGAAGGAAGAGCAGAAAACTCCGTTTTTACCCGGTGTGGCAAAGAAGACACGATAAGCCGCGAATATGCCCCCACATTAACCAAGGCTTCTTCAAGCGCTGACCCCTCATAAATTTCTCTACTGGTATGTGCTAAAGAGGCATACATACTCGCAATTTCCGCCCGCAACTGCTGTACGCTGGCAGTAACTCGCCCCTTGCCTTCATGCAAACCTCGCGAGGTTTCACTCAACACCGCATCCAAGTTCTCTTTGAGCCAGGTCATTTGACTACTTGCAGCTAGTCTCGACTTCTGCTCTGCTGTCTCAGCAAAAATCGCTCGCGTTGCTTCCTCAACCTTGCTGCGCAGGCGCGTTAAGTCTTCGCTCAACCGACGAACACGATGGCGTTCTTCTTCAACAGCTTGATCTCTTTGCTCCATTTCTTCCAGACTGGGCGCGCCTCCGCCTAAACGAGCAGGAACCCAATATGCCCCAGCAGGGAAATCACCACATTCCTCTTGGTACTGCTGCCATACTTCAGCTAACGCATCACTCATGATCTGGTGCAGTTGTGCATTATCTGCCTCGACGTCGCCAGTTGGATAAAAAGGTGGGCAGGCTTTCACCATGATTGGGATATGCGAACGACCCATATTACGCTTATGCCCTTTTGTCCATATCCGCTGCGAACCAAAAATGATTTGGACAATAACAGGCACCCCTGCCTCGTGGGCAATTCTGACTGCACCGGTGCGCAATGACCGAATCTCAAAACTACGCGAGATCGTTCCCTCTGGGAAAATGCCAACTAAATCGCCTGCTTTTGCTTTGGCAACTGCTTTATCAAAGGAAGATGACCCATCAATGCGATCAACGGGAATATGCCCCATGATCTGCATGAGTGAGCCAATAATCGGTTTCTGAAAAATGGACGCTTTAGTGAGATAATGCACCACGCGCCCTTTGGTTCGGGGCAAAAAGCCACCGAAGATAAAATCTAAATAGCCAGTGTGGTTAATGGCAAGGACTGCACCGCCGGACTCAGGAATATGCTGCTCACCAATAAGATGCAACTTGATGTCTTGCAGTTTAGTAATACCACGAATTATCTCAGTAATACCGCGATATATTGTTTTGCTCTCACGCATAATCATCAAGCTCCGAGTCGGCAAGGGTACAGGTCAGGTACATATATTTAATGTCTACTTAATAAGTATGGCAAGAAAATATCCTGCCGTCTTTGTTCGTCCCCTTCCCCACCCCCTTTTAAGTACATAAATAAACAGCTCACCACCCTGTAGTGAGCTGCTTATGGAATTCCTTGCGCCTTGTGCTAGATATTATTTCGCGCTGCGCACAGGTTCAATAACCTCTTTGCCAACAAAAGGTCGCAACGCCTCAGGCACGACGACGCTACCGTCTGCTTGTTGATTATTCTCCAAAATGGCAACCAACCAGCGAGTCGTCGCAAGTGTGCCATTAAGTGTGGCAGCAACCTGGGTCTTTCCGTTTTCATCACGGTATCTGGTTTGTAAACGACGCGCCTGGAATGTGGTGCAATTAGAGGTAGAAGTAAGCTCTCGATAAGTGCCTTGAGAAGGAACCCACGCCTCTGTGTCGAACTTACGAGCCGCCGAGGAACCTAAATCGCCACCTGCAACATCAATGACGCGATAAGGAACCCCCACTGCTGCCAGCATTTCTTTTTCCATATCCAATAACGCCTGGTGCTGGGCTTGTGCTTCCTCGGGCTTGCAATACACAAACATCTCTAGTTTATCGAATTGATGCACGCGCAAAATACCACGAGTATCTTTGCCATAGGAACCAGCTTCACGACGGAAACAAGATGACCAACCAGCATATTTCTTCGGCCCCTGAGAGAGGTCAATGATCTCATCCTGATGATAGCCGGCAAGAGCCACCTCTGAGGTACCCACCAAATACAATTCATCGCGCTCAAGATAATAAATCTCATCTGCGTGCGCCCCCAAGAAACCAGTGCCTTGCATCACCTCAGGGCGAACAAGAACTGGTGGAATCATCAGCTCAAACCCAGCAGCACGTGCTTTTTGTGCAGCGAGCATCAACATTCCCAGCTGGAGGAAAGCGCCATCACCAGTGAGGTAATAGAATCTGGCACCGCCTACTTTTGTACCGCGCTTGACGTCGATAAGCCCCAAAGATTCACCCAGGTCAAGGTGATCTTTTACCTCAAAATCAAATGTGGGTTGCTGGCCGACGTGTTCCAACACGACATAGTCGTCTTCGCCACCAGCTGGTGCGCCTTCGACGATATTCCCCAGGCGCATTTGCAATGCACTCACTGTTTCTTCAGCGTGCTTTTGATCTTCTTCTGCCTGTTTTACCTTTGCTTTTAGTTCATTAGAACCTTGTAGCAAGGCTGGACGCTCAGCAGGATCAGCCTGTCCGATTTTCTTACCAAAGGCTTTTTGTTCAGCTCGCAACTCGTCGGCAGTTTGGATTGCTTGACGACGCAGCTCGTCGGCAGCAATGAGCTGATCCACGAGGGCAGGATCTTCCCCACGGGTGAGCTGGGACTGGCGGACAATATCAGGATTTTCGCGGAGGAACTTGAGATCAATCACGCGCCATATTCTAGCATTTTCTAGCGCGAAAACTTTTTAAGTGGCATGATTGTGAGCATTATGGTCAGTTCTCAGCAAAAAAAACGTCTTATCACCATTGGTGTCATTGTGATACTTATCATTGCCACCCTTTTCACCGGGTATTTTCTCACAGTCCTGCGGCATAAAAATAGTGAGACTCCAGATACCACTCTTGGTGCCACTGCAACCAATAATGAAAAAGATGGTGATGACAGCGCACATAGTTCTTTTACTACCGCTAATGCTGGCGCCTGCCTTACCTGGAATGATTCCGAGAGCACCAAAACAAACAATGCTGGTAACAGCAATCCCGGCAGCACACCGGTGAGTGATTTTGAGCAAACAAGCTGCGACAATGAACACCGCTTTGAGGTGTCTTCCCGCGAAGATCTCTCTACTTACCCAACCTCTGAGTTCGGCGATAATGCGCCACTGCCAGATATTACTCGCCAAGCACAATTGCGTGAAGAACTGTGTTTAGCACCCACGCTGGCTTATCTTGGCGGTACCTTCGATCAAGCCGGAAAATACTCTGTTGCCTCAATTTTGCCACCGGCAGCAGCATGGGAAAACGGCGACCGCACCTTGTTATGTGGTGTCCAAGCTACCGACGAAAACGGCAAGGTAATTTTGACCACCGGTAACGCCGCAACCCAAGACCAATCTCGGGTGTACGCTCCTGAGCAATGTGTAGCAATTACCCCAGCCCAATCCACTCGCGTTGTTGATTGCGCCCAGGATCATCAGCTCGAGATCACCCAGATCGTCGATCTGAAAACGATTTTCCCTGAAGGCGTGCCAAGCATTGAAGATCAAGATAGCCACCTGCGCGATATATGCACCCAGGCAGCTATTGACTATCTCGGTGGCGACGATCCACTCTATTACTCCACCTTGCAGCCCTTCTGGACGGCTATCAATGAAAATTCCTGGACTGGTGGCTCACATAGTGCCAATTGTGCCTTGGTATTTGCTAACCCAGAGGCTACTTTTGGCACTTTGACCGGCAGCGCCAAGCATGACTTGCTAATCAATGGGCAGCCACCTGCACCGCGCCCAGAACGTGCACCTGTGGTAAATCCGGAGGCAGCGGCATCAGTTCACCCACCAGAAGCTGCGGAACCAGCTGTAGCAGAAGAACCGGCGGAATAAAACCCTCAGACAATAAGCAGCTTAGGTTGCTTAAGCACTATGAAGTGGTGTTACCCAGTGGGAGCAGTGCCATTTTCCAAATTCGCCGCTGGGTTCGAGCACAATAAAACCACAGTTCGACATATATGTTTTCTGAGCATGGTGTGGGTCGATGTCGCTGGCGTATAACCCAGCAATGCGCATGGCACCACCGTGAACTACCAGTACATAATCGCCTGTGCGTTCTGCTGCCATTTCCATGATGGGCTGATAGCGCTCTACGAGGTCTTGTGCACTCTCGCCACCAGGAAGTCGTACCTGATTCACCCCGGACATCCATTGCCGAGCAGTATTCCCATACGCCATATGCGCGTCCTGATCATTTCTGCCTTCATAATCTCCGACGAAAATCTCATGCAAACCAGGCATAACTTCGAGGGGAATACTCTCTGTCTCAATCGCCCGAGCCTGGGCATACGCTGTGCGAATACGCAGTGCGGTCTGCTGGGCACGGATTGCCACTGAGCAGAAAATACCACCAAGGTTATCGCTGAGCTGTGCTAGTTGTAGACCAGCGTCGTCTGCTTGGGTTTTTCCTATTTCGGTCAGTTCTGCACCCGGTGGGCGGGTGTCGAGGATATGCTGTGCGTTAGAAAAGGTGCGTCCGTGTCGAATAAGAATTACTCTGCCCATATCATTCCTCTTGTGTCTGTCAGGGTTAATCCACCATGGGTGTACGTCGTCCCGCGCGCGCATCGCGTACCCATTGCTGAGCACTAGCTAAGAGTTTATTATCTTGTGCATTTTTCTTCTCAGCATCTGGGGTATCTGCTGGCCAGGAGCCGAGAAAATGGATGGAATCACAGTGGACGTACACTGCGCGCAGTGCTTCGGCTACGGATAAGTCGTCGATGTGTCCGGCAATATCTACCTGGAATCGGTACATTCCTAGTTTTTGGGTGGTTGGTCGTGACTCAATACGGGTTAGATCCACTCCACGCAGGGAAAACTCGGTGAGAAGCCGCACCAAAGAACCAGGTTCATTACGCACTGTGAAGATTACTGCCGTGCGATCTATTCCAGTAGGTTGTGGTACTGGACCAGGTAGTCCCACTACTACAAATCGTGTTCTTGCCCCCGGAACATCTGCAACCTCCTCCGCAATGATGCTCAGGCCACAGATTTCAGCTGCTCGACGCGGTGCAATGGCAATATCGGCTTGTCCACGAGCAACCATATGGGCTGCAGCGGCATTAGATGATGCTGCGAGGAATTCATGCTCACCTATATTATCCGCCAGCCACCCCTTGACCTGCTGATATGCCACTGGGTGTGTTGCTACTGTTGGTTTGTCTGCCACTATTTCCTGACGTTTCATTGCGCTAAAGGCAATGGGAAGATCAAGTTCTGCATAGATTTGCACACCACTGTGGTGTGTGTTGGCGCTAGCGAGTGCATCAAATGTGGGAGTCACTGCCCCATCTACTGAGTTTTCAATCGCAACGCAGGCAAAATGCGCGTGCCCTGCGTGGATTGCGTCGATTGCCTCGCGCGGACTGGTGCAGGCCAATAGCTCAATGTCTTGTTTGTGTGCACCAAATTGTCCTTTGTCTGCCAGCGCCCACAATGCTTCTTCTGTAAAAGTTCCTTGTGGACCAAGATAAGCAACAATGACACTCATATGTTCCAGCATAAACTCAAATCATTCGCGTACGCTATCCCCATGCCTTCTTTTCAGGATCTTCATGAGCTTGTCGACGCCCACCGCAAGGACGTCGATAAGCTCATGCCCCAAGAACATGGCTATAGCTTTTTTGCTCCCGACTATGCTCATGAATATATCGAGCATCAGCATTGGCGTGAGCGCCACGATGATTCTTATCGCTCGCCATTGCGTGTGGGTCGGTTGGCTGGTTGGTTAATTCCAGCTAAGGATCTTTCTGATGTTGCTGGACTACCTACGTCTTTTGGCAGTGTGCAGCGCACTCGCTGGGCAGATAAAACTGATGAGTTCATTGACAAGTATCTTCAGCAGGGCGCGCTGGTGCCGGGGAAAACTCTGACTCCTGAATTAGGGTTATGTGCCTATACCGAACCTGTGGGGCTGCCTGCTCCGGAGAATCCGCTCTATCCTGGTGCGACTCCTGGTGGCTCGACCGGTGGTGGTGCCGCGATGGTAGCACGAGGTTTGGTGCGTGCTGCTCATGCTTCTGATGGGGGTGGTTCTATTCGGGTTCCTGCTGCGGCTTGTGGCATTGTGGGGTTTAAGCCAGCTCATGATACGGCAGGCGCTAATCCGGTTGTCCAGGGTTTTGTGTGCCGTAGTGTGCATGATTGTGCTTGGCTTTATCCTCAGGTGCCCGCTGCTAAGACCGGGGTTGGTACTGGGGCTAGAGCAAAAGTTTGCGCTGACAATGCGCAGGTCGCTGGCAAGGCGCAGGTACACCGTCCGCTGCGCATTGGTGTGCTGAGTACCCCGGTTCATGCCGAGGTGGAGGTGAGCGAGGATATGCTCATTGCGCTCGATTACACAGCACGGATTTTGGGTCAGGCGGGGCATGAGGTTTATCCTGTCGCTCGTCCTTATGGCGATCAGCCTTTTCAGGCTTTTCACGATGTATTATCCCTGCGCTGTGCGACTATCCGTGGCGAGGCTTCGCCTTTGGTGTCGTGGTTACGTGAGCGCGGTCAGAGTTTATCCGAGCAACGCGCTGCTCAGGCGCGCCAGATTTTCCTTTCTGTTGATTCTTTGCTGCGCACGGCATGGGACTGTGATCTTCTCCTCACTCCTACCTTGGCTTTTGATCCGCCTCCTGTGGGATTTTTCGCTGCTCAAGCTCCGCCGGATGATTTTTATGCTCAAACGCAGTGGACTCCGTGGGCAACAATGTTCAATATGTCTGGTGGTGCTGCGTTGAGTATGCCTGTGCCTCTTTCTGGTCGCCCACCTGTCGGTATTCATCTTGGCGCGATACATGGCTCCACTGCTGATATTTTTGCTGCTGCCTATGCCCTTGATGCTGCTGCCGCCCCACACCAGGAGGTCAATTGTGTGCACTAAAAAACGTGCCCTGCTGTGGGAAATAGTCCTCCTGCTCACCATTACTTTCGGTATGTCAGGGCTACGCTCTGCATTAAAACTTATCGACGCAGCTCTCGACCCTACCCCACTGTCCCAACAGAGCACGACTCTCAATGGTGCGCAATCAACCCTGCCTTGGCTTGATCTCGCATTACAACTATGCAGTGCCGCATCCCTAATCGGCTGGGGGTTGCTCGCGCTTTTTCTACTCCGCATTCATTACCCACCACAGCACCGACCACAGCATCCACCACAAGCTGCGCGCCCACGTACCACAACGGCACAGCGCTTTCGCTCTGGGCTGAAGAATATAGGTTATGGTGCTGCCCTAGCTGCACTTATTGGTATTCCTGGGCTTGGTCTATACCTTTTTGCCCTCGATCATGACTTAACAAAACAAGTTATCCCCAGCCAAATGCTAGCTGCACACAGCATAATGAGCGTGCTCATTTTATTGCTGTGGTCTTTCGCCAATGCCTTTGCTGAAGAAATCGTGGTGGTGCTGTGGCTGAGCACCAGATTGAGCCAACTTCACCTCACTCCCATTGCCATCGTTGCCATCTGCGCTCTCTTACGCGGCAGTTATCATCTTTATCAGGGTTTTTCTGCTGGTGGCGGCAATATCATCATGGGAATAATTTTTGGTATCTTCTTCTACAAAACCAAAAAGATCACGCCTCTCATCATTGCTCATTTTCTTATCGACGCCACTGCCTTTGTTGGATATGCCTTCTTGGCGCAATTTTTGAGCTTTATCTAGTGCGAGCTGCCCAAGTTAAATGTTTCCCCTGGGTAGGTATTTCTGTAGAATTTTGTCATGTCTTCTCATGATGAGTATCTACTCGACGCACAAGGTAATCCCGTGCGTGATCGTTTTGGCAGACCAGTGCGCCGTCGTCCGGCAGCAAACAACACAGGTAATCCTACGGCTGCACCTGTGTCACCTGTGTCGCAGCCGGAACCGACTCGGGTAGAAGACTTCGCACATCCGCAGCAATCTTCCTGGCAAGCGCAGGGGCAGCACCCCCAGTCACCGCCGCAGAATCAGCAAAGACCACAGCAATATATTCCCTCACCTCAGGTGCAACAAGCCCAAGCGTTGCAGCAATCTCAGCTTGGTCACGCACCAGGTGGGCGTCGCAAAGCTCCTCGAGTACGACGCCGAGCACGTGGCTGTCTGACTGCTGTTTTGTGGTTACTCATTATTGGGCTAGTGCTTAGCGCGGCAAGTATCATATGGTTTGATACCAAACTCAACCGCATTGAGGCGCAGCCGGCAGAACATATTGCTGATACTGCCGGCACCAATTGGCTGCTTGTGGGCTCAGATTCACGTACTGGTCTGAGCGAAGAAGAAGCCGCGCGTCTTGGCACCGGCGGCGATATTGGCTCAGTGCGTACCGATACCATCATGGTGCTGCATATACCTGATAATGCTGAGCCTACGTTGATGTCCATTCCACGCGATTCTTATGTTCCCATTCCTGGCTATGGCGAGGATAAAATCAACGCTGCCTTTACTTATGGCGGCGCACCCCTGCTTATTCAGACTGTGGAGCAAACTACCGGATTGCGCATTGATCACTATGCAGAAATCGGCATGGGTGGGTTAGCTAGTGTGGTCGACGCACTCGGCGGGATAGAAATCTGCCCCAATGAGCCTATCGACGATCCCCTAGCCGGAATCACCCTTGATGCAGTATGCCAGCAAGCAGATGGGCCTACTGCCTTGGGTTATGTGCGTACCCGCGCTACTGCATTAGGTGATATTGACCGCGTGGCGCGCCAACGCGAATTTTTTGCGGCACTGGTCAAAAAGCTCACTTCCCCTGCTACAGCGCTTAATCCATTGCGGGTATTTGGCACCGCCAATAATGTTGCTGGTTCTTTTACTGTCGATCATGATGATCATATTTGGGATTTGCTCAAAGTTGGCTTAGCAATTCGTGGCGGTATGCGCACAGTCACTATTCCTTACTCTGGTTTTGCCGATACTGAATCAGGCAATGTGCTGTTGTGGGACGAACAGCAATCGCAGGAACTTTTTGATTCACTACGGCAATAACATACCTAGCAGCATACCTAGCACACGCCACTGACCACACTGACTGCGCCCCTGGGCGCACAATAGCGAAAGGCAAGGAATCATCATGGCAAACACCCAATTACATCGTTCCCTCGGTCTATTTTCCCTCATTGCGCTGGGTGTTTCTGGAGTCATTGGCTCTAGCTGGATTTACACCAACGGCACATTCTTTGATACCTATGGTGCCGGCGGCATGATTTTCGGACTTGCCCTTGGCACTTTATTAGCAGCCTGTGTCGCCCTTTCCTACGCCAAACTCACCACCCTTTTTCCACGCGCAGGTGGTGAAGTTGTTTTTGGCTACACTGTTCTTGGCAGAGGAGTTGGGTTCCTCGTTGGTTGGTTGCTCATCGGCGCGTATATTTCTTCTCTTGCTTTTTATTTCACTGCTTTTGGCATTTTGCTTGGTCGTGTCTTTCCATTCATGGATAGTCTCCCGCTCTATTCCATTGCTGGTCAGCAAGTCACCGCTCCGGTGCTACTCTGTGGCTTGGGTATCACCCTGTTATTCTTCTGTTTTAATGTGTTCCGCGTGAGCATTGGGGCAAAGGTACAAACCGTATTCTTCGCCATTCTCATTTTCATTGGGCTCTGTCTCGCCTTTGTCGGTTTTTCTCAAGGCACTGTCGATAATTTCCTGCCGGCTTTTCACCCCGACGATAACCCACTCACACATACCTTGCGTTTTGTGGTTCCAGGGATGACCTACATGGCTGGTTTTGGGCTAGTTGCCACCTTAGCTGAGGAAGCAAAACTCAGCCCCAAAACAATCGGGCGTCTCGTGGTTATTACCGTACTCTTAGCCGGTAGTTTTTATTGTTTAGTATTACTCGCCTCAGCTTTTATCCTGCCCTGGGAAGAAGTCGCCACTATGGAGCAGGGAACAATCACTGCATTTGCCACCGCCGGTCATAAATGGTTGTCCTGGGGTGCGTATCTCATTGCCCTGCTAGGCTTGCTTACCTCATTCCTTGGACTCTATATGGCAACCAGTAGGATCGTCGTTGCTATGGCACGCGTAGAGCTATTACCTGCTGCACTAGCTCGTCTCGATCACCGCCATAACACCCCAAAGAACGCCCTGCTCTTCGTTATGTTCATCACCATTGCCCTCGGATGGCTCGGCAAAGCAGCAGTGGTATGGTTTTTGGATACTGGTGGCATTTACCTGGGCTTGGTATGGGTTATCGTCGTCGGTGCGCATATTCGCTTGCGCAGCATATATCCACACTTAGCGCCAGAATCACGGTGGTCCTTGGTATTGCCACTATGCGGAGCGGTAGGTGCTGTTTTGGTCATCGCACTCGCTCTTGTCCCAGGTTCTGGGTTGTCTTTAGTATTTCCAGCGGAATATCTCATTCTTGGGGCATGGGCGCTACTTGGCGCGTTTTTCTACCTCACCAATAAGAAACACACCCCTTCTGAGCAGGCATTACATTCCTTGCTTGGCGACTATGCGCATACGCTCACCCAGGCAACAGAGCCTGATCCTAAAAAATAGCAAGGCGAGGCATTTCGCCTGAGCCTTGCTTGGTATGCACGCAGGTATGCGCTGTATGCTATGCGCTGGCGTGTTCTTTCTTGCGTTCTACCCAGAAATCAGCATTTTTAATGCCCAATGCCTCAGGATCGAAGTCAGGATCTTGCCCAGCTTTCTTTTGCGCCAAGTAATCTTTGAGCGCCTTATGCGCTGGCACTTGTAAGAACAGCACCGCAACGATATTGAGCCATGCAGTCGATCCCATACCGATATCACCTAGCGCCCAGGCATCACCTGCGCTGCTGGTTGCACCGACAAATACAGAGATAATCACCACGATACGCAGTGCCCAAATCAACCCACGACGCACCTGCGGATTCTTCACCCACCTATTGAGATAAGCGAAATTAACTTCCGCCATGTAGTAGTAGGCGAGAATCGTCGTAAAGGCAAAGAACACAATAGCTAGTGCCACGAAACTAGGTCCAATACCTGGGGCAAAGGAATCCAAGCCCGATTGCACAAAACCTGGTCCAACATCCACCCCTGCTGGCACACTACCAGGGTATATTACTGCACCATCTTCACTCTCACCGCGGAACACCTTATACATATCAGTGGAAATGATGATGAATGCTGTCGCAGAACACACAAAGAGCGTATCGACGTACACCGCAAAGGCTTGCACGAATCCCTGTTTCGCTGGATGCGATACCTCAGCCACTGCGGCCGCCTGTGGACCAGTACCCTGACCTGCTTCATTGGAGTAAATGCCGCGCTTGACACCCCACATAATCGCAACGCCTAACATTCCAGAGAAAGTAGCTTCAGCATTAAATGCCGACTTAAAAATAAGGCTGAATACGTGCGGAATCTCATTGAAGTTCACACACAGCACAACAAGAGCAATGATAATATACACCACTGCCATAAACGGCACGACAAGAGAGGCAAAGTTCGCAATACGCTTAACACCGCCGATAATAATGATCGCTACCACAAGGGCAATGAACACAGCGGTAATTTTCACATCCACATTCCAGGCATTCTGCACTGCAGTAGCAAGCCCATTAGCCTGAACACCAGGTAAGAAATAGCTGGTAGAGACAATCATGGCAATAGCAAAAAGGATAGCGTAAAACAACATAAACGGTGCTGCGGAGGTATGTCGATATGCTTTTTCAATGAAATACGCTGGACCACCACGATACTCACCAGTATCCGGATCTTTTTCCTTATAGATCTGCGCTAGGCAGCACTCCATGAAAGACGTTGCAGATCCCAATAATGCAACTGTCCACATCCAAAACACAGCACCTGGCCCACCGAAGGCAATTGCAGTGGCAACTCCGCCGATATTACCAACGCCAACGCGCCCAGCGAGAGAGATCATCAGTGATTGGAAAGAGGAAATACCGCTTTCTGATTTTTCGCCATTGACTAATTGCTTGAGCATATCGGGTATGCAACGAATTTGCAGAAACTTTGTGGATAAGGTGAAGAAGATACCAGCACCCAAGCATAGAAATACTAATGCTGGCGACCAGACAATCTCATTGACCTTAGCGATTATCTCCGACATGAACAGCTCCCTTCGTGATGACTATCACTCAACTACCCATTAACTATAGGGTTATAGATTTAATATAGCCATTTTCTACCCCTACCACTGCCCTCATAACAAAAAATGCCAGGGAAAACCCTGGCATAGCGTCGACAAGCATACACTTAGCGGATTGTTACCTGACGCGATTTGATATTTTCCAGCTGACGACGCTCATCAGCACTCAACTGCGCATCATTATCTATCTCAGCAATAATTTTCTCATTGAGCGCTTCCACATCAGCACGATAATCCGAAGGCTCACGCTGTGGATCAAGATCCCACACTGGCACCGCCAAACCATTAACTCGGAACACACCAGCAAACTTTGTCTCTGCACCCAATTTCAACTCACCACGAGCAGCAATACGCGCCAAAGCTCGCAAAAGCGTATCCTCATCTTCATTGCGCACCCAACGAATATGCGCCTTATCGCCTGGGTTAATCCACCACACCGAGCCTGGTACTTCAGCCTCAACTTTGCGAGAAGGCAAAATAGAATCATTGGCAGCCTGGATTGCCTGCGCATACTCAGGTTGCAGCTGAGAGCCCTCAGGAATCCACCAATTAAAATCATCTTTGACCTCAACCTTAAACTCCTGCTCAGCTACCAACAGTTCTGCAATATCTGGCTGAGTACCATCGGCAATACCCACTTCAAGAGTTTGAGCTGGTTGAGCAGTACGCACCCAGTCCAAAGCAAAAGCTAAATCACGATTAGGATTATGCGAGTGCTTTTGGGTTTGTAACGCCACAAACGCAGCACCCCCTACCTGCTCATCACGAACCAAAGCAGCACTACCACCAGGAAGTACCGTACAGAGATATACCTCACGCTCGACCCCTTTGACCTGCACTTTGGCCAGTGCCGCAGGCACAAACTCCTGCATTGCCACCAATTCTGTCTCAAATGGGAAGGAAGCATAAGGGCGATGATCCCGCTCTAATGCAGCACGCTGCGCTGCTCGAGCTGCCAACTTCGCTTGCCTGCGACTC
Organism: Corynebacterium sp. sy039; assembly: GCF_007904105.1. Classification (NCBI taxonomy): domain Bacteria; kingdom Bacillati; phylum Actinomycetota; class Actinomycetes; order Mycobacteriales; family Corynebacteriaceae; genus Corynebacterium; species Corynebacterium sp. sy039. The sequence goes on from NZ_CP042325.1 coordinate 2,139,065, forward strand.
ATGCCTTCAGGCAGTTGCTCTTTCTTTTTCTTTTTAGCCATGCCTACCAATGTACCTGCTCGCTGGCATTATGTAAGCATTAGCCCAGCACGTCGAGAGCAATATCTGGAAAATCTGTAGCCATAACTTTGACTCCCCGATCACGACAATAGCGCATATCTTGAGGATCATTGACAGTATAAATGTAGGTTGGCTTTGCTTTTGCCCCGATAAGCTCTGGGCTGAGTTTTGCCCGCGCAATACTCATCCCTGCACCATGCGGACGAGAAAAGAATATATCTGTGGGATTGAGATTATGCTCCCAATGCCTGCGCAAATAAAAAGTTTCTATCTGTGGCGCCAATGCTGCCATGCGACGAACCATACTGTGCGAAAAGGAGATAACATGAATGCGCTCATCCGTTAATAGTTTGTGATGGCGCAAACAACTCGCGAGCTGGTGCTCTACTAGACGACCAGCCCGCGTGGGATGTTTAGGCTCAATATACAGGTGTTTTCCAGGATAAGAAAACACCATTTCGATGAGCTCATCGAGGGTAAGGACACCAGGATGCGTATCTTTAATCTCCTGCAGTGTGGCACTCGAAATGACAGTCCGCCGCCCCGATAAGCGCAGCAAATCCCTATCATGCACACAGACAATATGCCCATCACGGCTGAGCCGAATATCACATTCCACACCCGCGATCGGCAATTCTAGTGCCTTTTCGTAGGCAAGCGGACTCATTTCTGGGTATCGGCCACTAAAACCACGATGAGCAATAATGTGCATACCGTCGATAGTATTACTTCTTGGTCGCAAATACCTCTCGAACGCGTTGCCCTAATTGCTTATCGACGTTATCCCAATACTGGTACACCCGCTGTTCTACCTGCTCAGAAACACCAACCATCGCCCCAGCGATATTATGCGCTAGGCGTTCTTTCTCGCCCTCATCCATGACCTCACGGTAAAGAATTCCCGCCTGAATGAAATCATCATCGGCTTCATGCTTAACATATGCCTCACGCACCAGATCGGTACCGTGCGGGTCAGGATTAATGTAGAGGTCATGCGCCTGACCATATCCCACACCTGAGGAAGATGTTGCACCATCATCGAGATAACCAGCACCTTTATCAAAGCGATTAGGGCTATACACTGGCGCATCGGCCGGGTTGAACTCATAAGCCATAGCGCCTTCATGGGAATAAGTATTGACGGTGTTTATTGGCTTATTGATCGGAAGTTGGCGATAATTTGCCCCAATGCGATACCGCTGAGCATCGGCATAGGCGAACACACGAGCTTGCAACATTCTATCTGGTGATAGTCCAATACCAGGAACAAGATTGGATGGATCAAGAGCTAGTTGCTCAATCTGTGCAAAGAAATTATGTGGGTTGCGATTGAGAATGAAATACCCGACGTCGATAAGCGGATAATCCTGCTGTGACCAAGTTTTTGTGAGGTCAAAAGGATTGTACTTGTAAGTCTTTGCCTCCTCGAAAGGCATTATTTGCACTTTGACATCCCAGATGGGGTAATCGCCTCTTTCGATGGCATTGTAGAGATCTTCACGATGATGATCGGCATTCTTACCTGCCATTTCTTGAGCTTGTTCATCGGTGAAGCAGTCCCAGCCCTGGCGAGTCTTAAAGTGATATTTCACCCATACCGGTGTTCCTTGTGCATTGATCCACTGGAAGGTGTGCGAGCCAAATCCATCCTGGTGGCGCGAGGTTTTTGGTGTTCCCCGGTCCCCCATAAGATAGGTAACTTGGTGTGCTGATTCTGGTGTTCGGGTCCAGAAGTCCCATTGCATATCAGCATTGCGCAATCCGTTTGCACCCATGCGTTTTTGGGAGTGGATAAAATCTGGGAACTTTATGCCATCGCGCAAGAAAAAAGTTGGGGTGTTATTGCCAACGATGTCATAGTTGCCTTCTTTGGTCCAAAATCTTAAGGCAAAACCGTGCACATCACGCCAGGTATCTGGGGAGCCTTGTTCACCAGCGACGGTAGAAAAGCGTACTGCCATAGGCGTGACCACGCCTTTTTGGAATAACTGTGCTTTGGTATAGCGCGAAACATCCTCGGTGATGTGTAGTTCGCCAAAGGCGCCGTGGCCTTTTGCGTGTGGATTGCGCTCTGGGACACGTTCGCGATTGAAATGCGCTAATTTTTCAATGAGGTGAATGTCATTGAGCACATTAGCTCCTTGAGCGCCTTGGGTGATAGAGATATTTTCACTGGCTACTGGAGCACCATTATGGCGTGTGGTATGAGAAGATGTGGCTGGTATCTCCCCGTTGCTCAGAATTGGATCGACAGCTGACATTGTGCCTACAGCTCCTTCACTGATTATTCCATGACACTTATAGGTGAGTGTTGATTGATAGTTGTTACCTACTCACTCCAGCGTAGATTAAAAAGAAAAACCTAGCAAGCGATAAGAAATCATTAGGGTTGGCTTATATATCCCTCGATATTCCTCGCGGATAACAAGCAGAAAGCAAGCGGATGACAATCCGCCCCACCATACCTGCTAAAATCACTAACCATGACCGACGGCGATCACCGCACAGCACATGATAATTATGTCACCGAACTAGCCCTTGCAGCAGGCAAAGGCGATCGCCAAGCACTCAACACTTTTATCAAAGAAACACAATCCGACGTATGGCGGTTACTCGCCCACCTCGGCGGCGTCGACAGTGCCGACGACCTCACCCAAGAAACATATCTGAGAGTTATTAAGTCACTGCCACGCTTTGCCGCACGCTCCTCTGCCCGCACCTGGCTCCTCGCCGTAGCACGACGCGCATGGCTCGACAATATCCGCCACGACATGGCGCGCCCCAAAAAAGCTAGTGCCCAAGTAGAACACGTTAGCGCAATAAGCGAAGCCACATGGTCAGAATGGGTAGATATTCACCTACTTATCGACGACCTTCCCCCGGAGCGTCGTGAAGCACTTATTTTGACGCAAATACTGGGCTACTCCTACGAAGAAGCAGCAAAAATAGCCAATGTTCGCATTGGCACGATTCGATCTCGAGTAGCACGGGCACGCGCAGACATCATTGCTGCTGCGCACCCGAACCACACCCAAGAACGTAAACTCTCCTAATGCGATTAGCCCTGCACTAATAGCTCGGCAATCTGGATGGTATTCAATGCCGCGCCTTTGCGCAGATTATCACCCGAAACCACAAAAACTAAACCACGGTTATCTGCCACAGTTTGATCTTGGCGAATACGCCCCACCAAAGACTCATCACGGCCAGCAGCAGCCAGAGGCGTAGGCACATCGACAACCAACACTCCTGGCGCTTGCGCGAGAACCTCACGGGCTTGCTCTGGGGTAATCGCACGCTCAAATTGAGCATGAACTACCATCGTATGCCCAGTAAACACTGGAACACGTACACACGTACCAGCAACACTAAGATCTGGCAGACCCAAAATCTTACGAGACTCATTGCGAAGTTTTTGTTCCTCATCAGTCTCTAAAGAACCATCATCGACGAGATTCCCCGCAAAAGGCAACGCATTAAAAGCAATAGGTGCCACATAAGGACCAAGATCCTCCGGCTCTAACACACTACCGTCACGCACCAACTCAGCAGCACGATCACCAATCTGAGCAGTCTGCTTGAGCAATGTCTCAACACCAGCAATCCCAGAACCAGATACCGCCTGATAAGAAGCAACATGAAGAGTGCGTAACCCAGCCACATCATGCAATGCCTTTGCCACAGGCATCAATGCCATAGTGGTGCAATTAGGGTTAGCGATGATTCCCTTAGGCAAATGATCCTTATCTGCTGGGTTCACCTCGGAAACAATCAGCGGCACCTGCTCATCTTTGCGCCATGCAGAGGAATTATCCACCACAGTTGCGCCTGCCGCAGCAAAAAGTGGTGCATAGCGCTGAGACGTAGCACCACCAGCAGAAAATAATGCAATATCAATACCAGCCAATGAGTGCTCATCTTGAATTGCCACATCTTCAACTTCGATGTCCTCACCACGGAAACTCAAAGTTGTACCAGCAGAACGCGCAGAGGCAAAAAAACGAATAGCCTCACATGGAAAAGCACGCTCCTCTAGTATGTCGCGCATTACTCGTCCAACTTGCCCCGTCGCACCAACGATTGCAATGGTAACCATGTATAAAACTTCTTTCTGGCTCTAGCAGTTTTCTCGTATCTCTACTTGTATCTCTATGGGAATGCCTCTATAGGAATCTAGCGACCGGTACCAGCATAAACAGTAGCTTCTACCTCGCCGCCCAACTCAAAAGCATCATGGATAGCTCGTGCTGCTTCATCTAATTCAGACTCTCGAATCAACACCGAAATGCGAATCTCAGAAGTAGAAATCAACTCAATGTTGATACCTTTATCGCGCAATGCCTCACAGAACACTGCAGTCACACCTGGGTGCGATTTCATACCAGCACCCACCAAAGAAACCTTGCCGATTTGATCGTCGTAAAGGATATTTTGCCAATCACCTTTTTCTTTTAATGGGGTCAGCAACTCCATAGCGCGCGGACCGTCGGCACGCGGACATGTGAACGTAATATCTGTGCGGTTATCTTCCAACGAGGAGATATTCTGCAACACCATATCAATGTTAATCTCGGCATCAGCAAGAGCACGGAATACCGTCGCAGCAGCACCGGGCGAGTCTGGAATACCCAACACCGTAATTTTTGCCTCAGACTTATCAGTTGCCACACCAGTTAATACTGCTTCTTCCACAGGAATATCCTCCATTGAACCGGTCACCAACGTACCGGGATCATTGCTATACGACGAACGAACACGCAACGGCACCCCAAAAGCACGGGCATACTCCACGCTACGCAACACAAGAATTTTTGAGCCCACAGCCGCAAGCTCAAGCATCTCCTCAAAAGAAAGCTGCTCTAACTTACGCGCCTTAGGAACAATACGCGGATCAGCAGTATAAACACCATCAACATCCGAGTAAATTTCACACACATCCGCTTTTAAGGCAGCAGCAAGAGCCACAGCCGTAGTATCAGAACCACCACGACCAAGGGTAGTGATGTCCTTAGACTCACGATTAACCCCCTGAAAACCAGCAACAATGCAGATTTTTCCTTCGTCGAGAGCTTCGCGCACACGACCTGGAGTAACATCAACAATACGCGCATTACCATGGCGTTCTGTAGTAATCACCCCCGCCTGCGAACCCGTAAAGGATTGCGCCTGCGCACCAAAGGACTCAATTGCCATTGCCACCAAGGCATTAGAAATGCGCTCGCCTGCGGTAAGCAACATATCTAACTCACGAGCTGGCGGCACCGGATTAACTTGCGCTGCAAGATCAAGCAGCTCATCGGTGGTATCTCCCATAGCCGAGCACACAACAACGACATCATGCCCACGCTTTTTGGTCGCAACAATCCGTTCCGCCACTCGTCGGATTCGTTCCGCGCTCTCTAGCGAAGAACCTCCATATTTCTGCACCACAAGTGCCACCGGGCGACACCTCTTTCGGATTTCTCAACGATTCGTTCTTGTACATTCTTGTACTACTGAACTTTTATCGTACCTAATTTATCTTCCTCAGGATACCCAAAGTTATCCCTAAGACAGCAATCCCTGCGCATATAAAACACAAGCGGGCAGCCAAGAGCCTTAATCTGCTCTCTAGACTGCCCGCTACAAAACTCACCCTAGCTGCTCAAGCTACGATTCACCGCAGAGGTAATCGCCTTAAGCGACGCATAGGTAATAGAACCAGCAATCCCCACACCCCAAGCTAAGGAACCATTGACCTCAGCCAAAATATAAGCCGCTGCTTCTGCATCATCACCTGCTGCACGAGCGTGCTGCTCATAAATCTGCACATCGACGGCAATGCCTAAGGATTCAAGCGCATGAGCATAAGCAGCAACCGGACCATTGCCCCGACCCTCAACAACAACCTCTTTGCCTTCATAAATCAGCTCTGCCTTGATATGCGCCTCATCATTTTCATTACGAGCCGCTTCAACCTGCACCGACACTTGCTCTAACGGACTCGTACGATCCAAATATGCCTGGCTGAAAATATCCCACATATTCTTGGAATCTACTTCGCCGCCCTCAGAATCGGTCACTTCCTGCACAATGCTAGAGAACTCAATCTGCATTGGACGTGGCAAAGCCAAACCATGATCAGTTTTCATGATGTAGGCAACACCGCCCTTACCTGATTGGGAGTTCACGCGAATCACAGCCTCATAGCTGCGACCAACATCTTTAGGATCAATAGGAAGATAAGGCACCTCCCATTGTTCCTCACGCAATTCTTCCCACTTCACATCGGTATGCGTTGCTCCTGGACGCACTCGGGTTGCCATTGCGTCTAGACCCTTATTCACTGCATCTTGATGCGAACCAGAGAACGCAGTAAATACCAAATCACCACCATAAGGATGACGCTCTGGCACCCGCAACTGGTTGCAGTATTCCACCGTGCGACGAATTTGATCGATATCAGAAAAATCAATCTGAGGATCCACACCTTGGGTGAGCATATTCAGCCCTAAGGTCACCAAACACACATTTCCAGTGCGCTCGCCATTACCGAAAAGACAACCCTCAATGCGATCAGCACCTGCCAGATAACCCAACTCTGCAGTAGCTACACCGGTGCCGCGGTCATTGTGTGGGTGCAAAGACAAGATGATACTGTCTCGTCGGTTAAGATTGCGGTGCATCCATTCAATAGAGTCGGCGTACACATTAGGGGTGATCATCTCGACGGTGGATGGCAAGTTAATAATCATGGGATTTTCTGGAGTAGGATCCATGATCTCTACCACTGCATCACATACTTCTTTGGCATAGGCTACTTCCGTGCCAGTGTATGATTCTGGCGAGTATTCCCAGCGCCAATTGGTTTCTGGGTAGTCCTTGGCGATTTCTTTAATTAACTCCGCTGCGTCGGTAGCTAATTTTTTGATAGCGTCCTTATCTTTGCGGAACACCACTCGACGCTGCAAAATCGACGTAGAGTTATAGAAATGCACAATCACGTTCTTGGCACCTGCGCACGCCTCAAAGGTGCGGCGAATCAAATGCTCACGAGCCTGCACTAGAACCTGAATCGTGACATCATCGGGAATCATATTCTGCTCGATAATCTCACGAACAAAATCAAAATCTGTTTGAGAAGCCGAAGGAAACCCAACTTCAATTTCCTTGTAGCCCATTTTGACCAACAAATTAAACATTCGACGCTTACGCTCTGGGCTCATTGGGTCAATCAATGCCTGATTACCATCGCGCAAATCTACTGCACACCACTGTGGTGCGGTAGTAATTTTTTTATCTGGCCAGGTACGATCCGGCAATACAATATCTTCTACTTCATCAGCAAAGGCTTGATAGCGTTTAACTGGCATAGCAGAATTGCGCTGCTTATTCCATGCAGGTTGTCCAGGGGCACGATCTCCGGCTGGAGTAGTGATATCTGCTGGCGCGGAGATAAAAGAATCAGAAGGGGTCATTGTGATTAGTCCTCAAAAGTTTATAGAAAACCACGACCGGCATACACAAAACCCCGCGACGGGGTGCCAGCCGTGAAAATATCTTAGACCTGTGACCCGCCGCGGCAGCTAAGGAGAAGTAATCCGTAGTACACGCGGGAATACATAAGACACATAGTACACATAATTCTATGCACACGTAATATCAGTAGCAAAGCACAAGCAATGGCATTAGACTACAAACGCTGTATGAGCGCATATTGTGCGGTCACTTTACGAGAGAGAATTTGCTGAGAAAGCACTTTGTTTTAATGAAAAACACATCTATGACATCGAATACGCCCACCACAGACGCAGTTCCGTCATCTTCTTCGCGTTTAGCTACATCGCATACCACACGCTCATGGCCGAGCTATCTGGATAATCTGCGCGCGATGAATAAAACTGTCAGGTATTGGTGTAGCGCTGCCGGATTATTCCTGTTCAGCACCCTCATTCATCTCCTCGTCCTTTCTTGGGTGAATACTGGTCACGCCCGCAGCAGCAATGTTGATCCCACGCCCCTCAAGGATTTATTAAAGATGTGGGATGGTGAACATTATGTTGCACTAGCCCAACTTGGCTATGTAACTCCCCCACAATCAGGAGGCGACGGTTTATCAATAGAGGAAACACGCTTTGCATTCTTTCCAGGTCTGCCTGCACTTATCCGCCTATTGCACTTCTTCGGGCTCGACTATATTCCGGCAGGAGTTATTCTGTCCACTGTATTCGGGATTATCCTTACCGCCGGCATACTATTTTTAGTTGATCATCTTGGTGGTTCCTCTGCCGCACAACTTAGCGCTGCTCTCTTGGTGTTGGGAGCACCTATGTCCCTGACTTTCACCATGGTCTATACCGAAGCACCTTTTATGGCATGCAGCATGTGGGCACTCTATGCGATGTGTCGTCGCCAGTGGTTTTCTGCTTGTCTGTGGGTTTTTGTTTCCTGTTTCTTTAGACTCACCGCCATCGACCTATGGCTGACACTTATACTGGTTATTTTTATCTATGCCCGCACGCAATGGCGCGTATGGGCATGTGCCTGCGCAGCGCTTGCCCCCTTGGTTGTGTTTATTGCTTATGCTTCTGCGCAGACTCGTGACTCTGGTGGTTATTTCGGACTTCAGAACAAAGGCTGGAATTCCCATTTTGATTTTGGAGTTGCCACCTGGAAGTGGCTGCGCGAAACTCTCAGTTCCTCAGAAAACTTCGGATATGTACTGAGCAGTTTGTGCATTATCGCTGCGATTATCACTGTTTTTAGTAGCTTTCGACGCATCCCCTGGCCGCTATGGATCTTTGGCACGGGGATCGTCGCAAATATCGTGCTGTCCGATGGCATCATGCACTCACGACCACGACTACTCCTGCCGGCAATTATCTTATTGCTGCCAGTCACGCTTTACATTGGCAAATACGCCTCTCGACGCAGCCTTATTCTTGCAGGCGCTGCATGGCTGTTATTGGGCAGCTGGCTTGGCGCGCATATGCTCGTTATTTTCGAGTATGCCATCTAAGCCAAGCGGCACGCTACGCCTGTAGAGTGATGCGGACAATAGCCATCAGGCACTTTGTGCAGATATTGCTGATGTTCTTCCTCTGCCAGGTAATATGTGCCTGCCGGGGTATCAGCTAGCACCGCTACTTCTGTCGTAATATCGCCAAAACCAGCCGCAGCCAATTGTGGCGCATACTGACTGATAATTTCTCGAGCACGCTCTGCTTCTTCAGCAGTGTCGGTATACAGAGCTGAACGATATTGAGTACCCACGTCATTACCCTGGCGATACCCCTGGGTTGGGTCGTGAGCTTCAAGGGCGCGTACCACCAAGTCCTCAAAGCTGATACGCGCTGGATCATAGACAACCTCTACTACTTCAGCGTGGTTTGTTTTGCCGGTACAGACTTCCCGATACGTGGGGTTAGGGGTAATACCACCTGCATATCCCACGGATGTGGCTTCTATGCCTTCGATTTCCCAGAGCATTTTTTCCGCGCCCCAAAAGCATCCAATACCGATGAGTAATCGTCGCTGCTCTGCACGCCACGGCCCGGTAATAGGTGTGCCTAATACTGCATGGGGTGCCGGGTCAGTCACAATTGCTTCTCGACGACCAGCCAATGCTTCTTCAGCGCTTACTAATTCTGGTGCTTTTCCATAAATCCATCCCATGTGGCTACTCTACGCCTTATATAACCCTCTCCACATATTTCCTTGCCATGAATGTGAATTAATATCGTTGCCTAACCTAGTCGGCATATCCCTTGATATCCCTTGCCAATTTTTTCGCACCCCCCTACCATTGGAATCATTGTGCATGAGTTACACATGCACAGCCTTAACATACATGAACCTTAGGAAAGGGAAAACCTCATTATGGCTACCTATGAATTGCCTCAGCTTGACTATGCATATGACGCGCTAGAGCCACATATCAGTGCAGAAATTATGGAGCTGCACCACACCAAGCACCACCAGAATTATGTTAATGGTGCAAACGCTGCCCTAGAGAAGCTAGAGCAGGCTCGTAAAGATGGTTCTATCGCTGCCGTTGTTACTGCTTTGTCTAAAGATTTAGCGTTCAACCTGGGCGGACACACTAACCACTCTATTTTCTGGAAGAATCTTTCTCCTCAGGGCGGCGGTGAGCCAACTGGTGAACTCGCTGAAGCTATTGAGCGTGATTTTGGTTCTTTTGCTCAGTTCAAGGATCACTTCAGCGCTGCTGCTTTAGGTTTGCAAGGTTCTGGCTGGGCGGTATTGGGCTATGACCGCATTGCTAACCGCCTCGTTATTGAGCAGATGACTGATCAGCAAGGCAACCTTTCTGTTAATCTCACTCCACTTCTTATGCTCGATATGTGGGAGCACGCTTTCTACCTGCAGTACAAGAATGTTAAGGCAGATTATGTTAAGGCTGTCTGGAATGTATTTAACTGGGAGGATGTTGCAGCTCGTTTCGCAGCGGCAACCGCACAGTAATTTCTAACTTTCTATCACCCCCATCTTCGTACAAAAATGAAGATTGGGGGTTTCTCCTATCTAAGACAACCTGCTTTTAGCAGCACTAAAAAATAAAGCCCCCCCCCCAGGGGTAATGCCGATATGCTGTGTTCTACCAAAATTGACATCGAACATAACAACGAACACCCCGTTCTTCATGTCGGGGGAGGTTTTTACAATTTAAGACATGACAACCACAGACATCATTAACCAAGTCAAAGAGATAATTTCCACAGTCACACCAGAAGAACGACAACACTTGATTGAACAGCTGGAGCAGTTGTTTCACGAGCCAGAGTATGGTGAGATTCTGTCACAATGTCCACGCTGCGAGTGTGATTCCGTTGTGCGCAAAGGCACATCAAAGGGCGGGCAACGCTATTTGTGTAAAGGGTGCCAGCGCACCTTTGGACACTCCACAAACAAAGTTCTCAAAACCTCCAAACTGTCTTTAGAGACATGGAGGAAGTTCGCTGAATGTTTTATCGACGGTGTAAGTGTTCGTCGTAGTGCCGAACGCTGCGGGGTTGCTGTTGCCACTGCTTTCTTTATGCGGCACCGTGTTCTTGAGCTGGTTGAGAAAAATGCTAAAAAAGTTACGGTGAACAGGGGAAACTTAGCTTATATCGATGAAACGTTTTTCCCTATTAACTATAAGGGGGCAGCTGTGCCTGATGGTGTTAAAGCTAAAAAGCGCGGCGGGTTAAGGAAGGGGAAAAGTCAGTCAAGGTTGTTGGTTTGTGTGGTTATGGGCGTGACATCTACGGGAAGTATTTTCCATCAAATTGCTGGATACAGTAGTATTTCTAAAAATACCGCCCGCCTAGCCCTTGGTGACATTGTTACGTCTGGTTGCACTGTTATCACGGACAAAGGTTCAGGCTATGTTTCAGCGCTAGAAGAACTTGGTGCTACCCACAGGGCTTATCATTCTAAAGATGACCGCGGCAAACTTGCGCCAATCAACGCACTGCACTCTAAAACCAAACGGTTTATGAGGCGTTTTAGCAGTGTCGCCTCCAAGAACCTACACCGCTATCTATCATGGATGGAATGGATCGACAACAACACAGAACGTGAAACGCTGGATATTCTACGCCAATCCACATACACAGTTCATCGTTGCTCTATGAATAGTGAGCATATCCCACCAATGGATGATCTAACACGACGAACCATTACAGGCATGATGTAGCACGTAAAACGCCATAAACAAAGCTGGTTAATGTGCAGGAATCCTTGCTGGGATAAATGGTTGTGATACGTGGTAACTACACAACGTTATAGAAGCAATCATAGGTATGCGAAAAAAGGGAATGCCTAAAGCATTGAGTATCAATACAGTGCCTGCGCCAACCCACCGTTGGGGTTTAATGCCCTCCTTTTAGCACCAATCATATTATTAGGTTTCGGCAACTCTTGGGCAGTTGCGGTAATTGTTTCTCGTTCAATCACTGTTCGTGCAGGTGAGGGGGTTTATTGTTAGTCTATGTCAATTTTGGTAGAACACAGCAATGCCGATATCCCTCAAGAACTTCCGATATTATCGGAGGTTATGACGATCAATCACACACTCAATACCCCTCAGGATAGCCACCCGAACGCTGCGCTATCTCTACGTAATCTCACAAAAAATTATTCCGGGCATTTAGCAGTTAATAACCTTTCCCTCGACATCCCCCGCGGCAGTTTCTATGGCATTGTCGGCCCTAATGGAGCTGGCAAAACCACCGCCTTGATGATGGGCACCGGAATGCTCGAACCTTCACAGGGAAATGCGTGGGTATGCGGGCACCCACTGTGGGAAAAGGCTCCGCAAGAAGAAATCCTGGCAGCAAAACAATCCTATGGCCTGCTTGCCGACGGCCTGCCCGTCTTTGACCGACTCAGCGGCAAAGAATACTTAGAATATCTTGGCTATCTGCGTGGACTGGGTACTAAAGAGATTCAGACCCGGTCGGAAGAATTACTCCTCGCCCTTGATCTCCAAGATGCAGGTAAGAAATACATTGTGGATTATTCCGCAGGTATGACCAAAAAGATTTTGCTTGCTGCTGCTCTATTGCACAGCCCTGAGGTATTGATCCTCGACGAGCCACTAGAAGCCGTCGACCCTGTATCAGCGCAAATTATTCGCCAGATTCTTCACCAGTTCGTTTCCGCTGGCGGCACTGTGGTGATTAGCTCTCATGTGATGGAATTGGTGGAAAATATCTGCTCACACGTCGCCATTATTAACAAAGGTACGGTACACGCTGCCGGCACTCTCGACGAAGTCCGCAACGGAATGTCATTGACCGATCGTTTCGTTAATGCAGTTGGTGGCAAGACCCTAGCAGATGGCAGCCTGGGCTGGCTCAACCATGCACAACCAGCAGCAGAACACGAGGAATAATCATGAGTATCACACGCACTTTATTAAAACTGCAGCTTACTCTGTGGTGGCGTTCCGTCTCTACCCAAGCAGTCATGCTGCTGCTTTCCTTGCTTCAAGCAGGATCTCTCATTTTAACCACCCTAGCGTTCGGATTTTTTAGCTACTTCTCCCTTGTAGAAGACAAAAACATAACTGTTTTCATTAGCGTTATGGCACTAGGTACATTGGTATATCTATTTGCAGCTTTCGTGTTACCTACTGGGGAATCCCAACCCGATCTAAGTGTTTTTGCACCACTACCACTGACCGCAAAGCATATTTTTCCTGGCTATACCATTGCGTTATTCCTCCAAACCCGCAGCATTACCGCCACGATTAACACCATCATCATGATGGTCATGGGAGCCTTGGGGTTTTCTCACGTGCACGGTGCTCTAGCAGCCCTACTATGGTGTTTAGGTTGCATAGTGCAATTGGTCATTACGGTTCTCCTTGGCGAAACACTAGCCGCCACTTTGACTACCAGCATTGGCTCTGGCAAGCGTGAAACACTCAACTTGATTTTGGGTGTGGTATTCATCGTCATTATTCTCGGTGGTGCTTTCTTAAGTAATGTCGGGATTAGCACTGGGGCACAGAACGTAATGTCAATGGCTCTTTCCGGAGTTAAGACCATCGGGGAATGGACACCGCTGGCCATCGCCGTTGCCACAGCTGCGCATTTACCGCAAACACCTGTGCTGGGCGTCGCGATGCTAATCCTCACTGTGATTTATGTGGCAGCAATTTTCTACCTATGGAAGGAATACTTACGCCGCGGTTTGACTCAGGTTTTGTCCGAGGGCAAGGACAGCGGTCGTGACGCAAAAAATTCTTCTTTGCTCCTACCTTCGCTACCAGCCACTACCCGCGGTGCACTCTACTCACGATACATTCGGTATCTCGTCCGCGATAAGCGCCTGCTCTACTCCATGCTGGTGTACCCATTGGCTATCATTTTTTATATTGGTGTTGGCCTATCCGCTAGTGATGTTGGGCACTTCGCCTGGATTGGCTGCTATTTTTCCAGCGTATTCGCTTTCCTTATGATCAGTAACACGCTAGGATTCGACGGCCCCTCAAATTGGGTACATATGTCTGCGGGAATACGTGCTCGTGACTTATTACAGACTCGTGCACGAGTGCTTATCGTAATCAACACTATTGCCATCATCGTTTTCACCAGTATCGTTGGCGCCTTCAAGGGCTTTAACGTCGTGTGGGGCATTAACACTTTCATGGCACTGTGCATTATGTTCTTCTCTACCGCACTCGGCTGTTATCTGGCAGTCAAGTTCCCAGAACCAACGAATAAACCAGGCAGCAATCTCTTTAAGGCAAGGCGCAGCAAAAACCTCGCGTCTCTCCTAGGACTCGTGCTCATTATCGCCTTCTCATTACCAGCAATCGCGTTGCTTATCTTCGGCTATAAGTTGGATTCTTCCGCTTTGCTCTGGGCTGGACTAGGCGCAGAACTCATCATCACAATATGCGTATCTTTTTTCGCAATGCGTATGGCAGCCACAGCACTGGATACCTCCTGGCATAGGGTCTTTGCGCGAGTCAAAAACTATAACTGAGCCACCACTTGTTCTACCTGCGATAAGAGCGGTACACCAGGCGCGCCTTGGGCGAGCCAATGGCGTACTGCTCTTGTTGCTTTGCAATCGTCGCCATTGTAGCTCAGTAGCATTTCCTTAGCTTGCTGTGGCGCTACGGCGCTATCCATGCCTATATCCATGCCTATTGCTTGGCGGTAAAGATTCATGCTCTCTTCGCCGTCAACGCCCTGTTCTCGCCATTGAAAACCTGCGATAGGTGCTACTTGTTTGAGCCCTAGCCCATGCGAGCCGGCAAGATATTTTTTCACATAGGCAAACACATCTATCCACTGGCTCGAACTGATAAATTCTTGTATCTCCTGTGGATGTGGCACTCCAGGCACTACGCCATAAAAGCGTTTGGCGCTAAACTTCAGCCAATGATTTTCTCCATGCGCGGAGTAGCAAAAAACCCCAAAACTTTTTCCCGCCGCTTGTGCTTCAGCGCGTTGAGTACATAGCCATTGCCAGAATTGGGCAAAATTATGCCCTTCTGCCTCTGTGCCCACCTGCTCCCATAAGGAGAAACAACGATAGTGGTTGCCGTCGTAAGTTCCCCATAAATAGGCGCCTTGATCTAGATACGCTTCCACATCAATGTCGATTTCTACGTCGAACTGCGCAATACTATTGCGGTCGGTCAAAGTATCTCGTTTTAGCACCTCAATGCCAGTGCGCCACGCATAAGCCAGCACGGAATCTTCACCCTGATCTGCCCTAATGAGCTCCTCGACGGTGTTAATTCCTCGCTTTTGATATTTGCGAGCCAGATCCCCGCTCAGGAATAAGGACAAATCATCAGCCGCTATCAGTTCTGCCTCGCATTGGTGCCAGAACCGACATCCTGCGCATTCTCGTACTCGGTGAGGGCGAGTGGGAGTTGGTATTGCCAGAGCGCGGTCTAGTCCTTGTTGGAAAAAGTCAGTGTTGAGCAAAAACACCAAGGTGGAGTCTTGGCCGATCAGACCACCACGATGGCAGCTCAGCCCCATATCGGTTAAGGCACGGTCTGCCATAGCAAGCCGGAATGAGTCGATGGCATGGTTTTTGAGCCGATAGTGCGCCCATGCGGAATTGCCTAAGCCTAATCGCTTAGTTGCTACTACTTTCACTTTCGACGTCGGGTCAGGGCGCGCAACCCGATGGTGGGAGATAACCACTGGATAGTAGCTTCCATCTTTGCGACGCACCAAGGCAGCTACCTCTACTCGCATTTTTTGCTGATAGGCACTATTAACCTGTGGTTCTAGCGTCTCTAGCACTGCGTGCGTGATGATATGTGCCCCTGCGGCAATGGCTTCGAGCGTGTCAAAGAATCGCAACTGGGCACTTTTTTCTTTATCCAAATCTATCCTGAGAAAATGGCGATTATCGCCTAATTGAGGTTTGAGAGGAAGAAGATCAAACACGCTCTGAGCTGCACTGGCATGACGCTGTTTGCGCTGGATAGCTGCGGTAGTTGCCGCTATATGCGGGTAGCGTTGTTTTTGCACCAAACGATAGCGACACCCTACTAGATTATCGGGGGTCAGAAAGTCATCGGTGCACACAATTTATCTAGCATAACTGCTTACCTCGGTTCCAAGCTAATGAAGACCACAGCATTTATGAATATAATGAATGAGGTATTAGGTACTAGCTACCCGTGGCTATTGCGGTTTTAGCAAAATAACTCAGGAGTTGTGATCTTTTCTATGGGACTACTAAAGAAAGCACGTAAAAAGCGCGCGCAGGCTAAGAAAGAGCTAAAAGTGGCTAAGTCACGTGCACGTCAAGAAGTAAAATCAGCTGCAAAATTAGACCTCAAGCGCGATAAATTGCTTGCTAAACAGGAAAAGCACCTACTCAAAGAAGAGAAAAAAGGGCTAAAAGCAAAGCGTAAGCATGAAAAAGGACTTGCGAAAACTGAGTTAGAAAAACTCAAAGCAGGACAATTCAATAAAGACACTGTGCTGCGCTATTCCGGTGCTGCACGTACCTTAGCACCGTTTATTCTGCCGCTACTCTACCGTGGTGTTGTTGCTGTGCGCGGACAACTCGACGCAAAGCGTGCCCAGCGTTTGGGAATCAGCAGTGAAGAACTAGGGCAATTCTCTGGTCATGGTGCCCCGCTCAAGGCACGTATTCTCAAAATGCGTGATCATGTCAAAACTACTCAGTTAGCTCCTGGCTTTATTCAGGATGTGCACGATCGCCTTGATGAGCTTAGTGCTGCTGTCGATAATGCGGAATATATGACTACCGAACAGCGTAAACGCGCGCACCGCAGTATTGCTGCTGAATTAGATGCGCTCGCTCGTGAGATTCAGCATAAACTCACTAAATAAGCCACTGGCTTACGACCAAGGGTCTAGAGCACGCCTTGTTCACGCGCTGCGGCCACTGCTGAGGTGCGTGAACGCACGCCTAGTTTGTCATAAATATGTACCAGATGGCTCTTTACTGTTGCTTCTGAGAGCAAGAGGAGCCTGCCAATATCGCGGTTCGACGAACCTGAGGCAACCAATTTCAACACTTCTAGCTCACGCGGGGTCAACGAGGTTCGCGGGGCGCGGACTCTGGTCATCAAGCGGTTAGCTACCGTAGGTGAGAGTGTGGAATCGCCTTCAGCGGCAGATCTTACTGCCGCTAGTAGTTCTTCTGGTGGTGCATCTTTGAGTAGGTATCCCAATGCGCCTGCTTCAATTGCCCCCAGAATATCAGCATCGGTGTCATAGTTTGTGACCACCAGCACATGAGGTGGCTTATGCATAGTGCGCTTAATCTCCGCTGTGGCATCCGCCCCCGACGCTAAACGCGTTCCTTCCACACCAGCGCCAAACCGTAGATCCATGAGAATAACATCAATGCCTCCTGCTTGTGCTGCAGAAATAGCTGCTTCTGCCGTTGCGACTTCTCCAATGACCTCGATATCCTCTGCGCTTTCTAATACCGCACGCAGTCCCAAGCGAACTATCTCATGGTCGTCGGCAAGCAAAACTCTAATCATCTGCTGTAGTACCACCTTTCGCACTAGCTATATCATTATTTAGTTTAGCCACTTAGGTCGCAAAAGAATGACTTAGTGACTGTGGCACTGGCAACTTTTACGCCTCCACCGGCAATGCAACCGAAATAGCTGTCCCCTCCCCAGGCGTGGACTCCACCACCAAATTTCCGCCCTGCTCCTGGGCGCGCTGCCGCATGGCAGAAATACCGATATGCCCTAAACCTGCAGGTTGTGCTGCTAATTTTTCCGGATCAAACCCCTGCCCATTATCGACAACATCCAACCGCACTTCATCCTGAGCATAACTGAGAGTCACATGGCATAAACTCGCCTGCGAATGTTTTGCCACATTCCCCAATGCCCCCTGAGCAATCCTGAGCAACGCCGCCTCTGTGCGCATTGGCAATTGCTGTTCTTCTCCCTCCACCTCGATAATGACCTCGGGGCCAACAATATGCTCTGCAGCACGATGCAATGCCCCCTCCAAAGAGGTTTTAGATAATGCAGCAGGTTGCAAAGCTGCAATCATTGCGCGCGCCTCAGAAAGATTATCTGCCGCTGTTCGACGCGCCAATGCCATGCGCTCTAGTGGTGCTTTTTGTTCTTGTTGACTCAAGGAAGATTTCTTAATCTCCTGCTCAGCAACTCGTAATAACATCTGAATGCTCGA
This sequence comes from Corynebacterium sp. sy039, assembly GCF_007904105.1. Classification (NCBI taxonomy): domain Bacteria; kingdom Bacillati; phylum Actinomycetota; class Actinomycetes; order Mycobacteriales; family Corynebacteriaceae; genus Corynebacterium; species Corynebacterium sp. sy039. The sequence continues at coordinate 2,157,286 of NZ_CP042325.1, forward strand.
TAATCCCTGAGCAAGCGTGTCATGAATTTCGTGTGCGATACGTTGACGTTCTGAAGCAATACCAGCAGCACGTTCAGTTTCTGCAAGTTGTTGTTGGGTTTGCAATAGTTGTTCAATCAGGCTTTCGCGTTCTCTGCTTGCTTTCCACAATGCCTTAAAAGTCAGGTGGATACCGATGCACACCAGGGCAGATACTGCCGGACCCATAATTGCACCGATAGTCAAATGTGGCCACTGGCTAATAATTGCCACCAGCATTGCGCCAAGCACACCAATGATTCCACGCGCATCTGGCCATAGTCGCAAGCATAAAAAGAATATCGGGAACACGAGATACACCGAAACTGGGATAATCGGCAGCATAATGATCCAAACGATCAACACAATAACCATGCTGACCAGTGGTTGCCATGCATATCTATTCTGGATAATGCAGCTGGTATAAGCGGCAATGAATAAGGTACACAGCAGTACCCCAAGAAGCGCAACAGAGCGTTCGACGCCCACCAATGCCCCTAAACTTGCCATGATCAGCACAGCGGTGAGGATATTCATGGCTCGCTTAAAGTTGGCTGCTCCTGGCTGCGCATCATAATTATGCGCTGTGATATCAGTATCAGCGATATTTTGGGTGACTTTTCGCAGTGGTGCCACACTAATGTGCATGGACTATCCTTTTCTTTTGGGTTTTTCTGTTCCCTCGGCAAGTCGAACTATGCTGCCTCTATTCTATTGGGGATATGTGCCAGGTAAAAACGTGCTTTGGAATTTCATTTTGCATCTTATATACGTTGTTATGGTGTGAGCTGCACGCTATTATCGCTTAGGGAAGAAAGGATCTATGAGCTACCATGCTTGAAGTATTTGCATACCCAGTCTCAGGTGTGATGAAACTGTGGCATTTACTTCTCTTCCATGTATTTCATCTCGATGAAAACCACGCATGGTTGCTGTCAATTTTCGGCTTAGTCATCACAGTGCGTGGTCTTATTGCGCCATTATCTTGGCTGCAACTACGTGCTGGACGCATTAGTGTGCTTATGCGCCCAGAGCTGAGAAGATTACAAGCCGAATATGCACGCAATCCGACTGAAAAGAATCTACGCCTGCTCAAGCATAAGCAGCATACGATTAAGGCAGAAAATAACTACAACCCTGCCGCCGGTTGTTTACCGATTTTCATTCAGATACCGGTTTTTTTGGGATTGTACCGCGTCGTCAAGCGTGTTTCTACTGTTAGCGATAATACTCACGCGACGCAAAACGTTGGTATGCTCAGTAACAATGATGTGAATGCGTTTTTAGCCACAAAACTCAGTGGAATGCCCTTATCGGCTTTTCCACGGATGGGTACAGAACGCCTTGCAGAATTAGGCACCTCTGTCGCTGAGGTTCGACATTTTCTCCTGCCGTTAATCATACTGGCCTGCATTTTTACCACTACTAATATCTTGCTTGCTCTAGTACGTAATTCTTATGCTCTCGATCATGGATCACCGGTGGCAATCTACCTCAATCGCATTGTGATATGTATTCTTATTGCTGCACCACTGCTTTTGCTCAGTGCTGGTCTTGGTGGTGCGGTGCCCATTGCCGTTGCTCTGTATTGGGTGAGTAATAACCTGTGGACAACCGCGCAAAATATCACACTCTATTCCATTATTCGCATTAAATATCCTTATGGTTCCGAGCATTTTCAGGCACAAGCTGCCGCAAAAGAGCAGCGCGCAGCTTATCTGCGGCAAAAGAAGGAAATCAATAGTTATCGTCGTATTTTAGGGCTTGCCGGCATTGTCGATCCGCAAGCGCGAGCAGAATATCGCCAGTTTTATAAAAAATTGCGGGAACACAAAAAGCAGCTTAAAACGGCGCACAAAGAGTATCAGCGCCAACATTCAGCTGCATATAAGCAGTACAAGGCAAAACCGCCCAAAGATTATACTGGGCGGCACCGTAGACCTGAGGAATCAGATTGAGTAATCGACCGGTGGAGCCGATAAAGACATGAGGGCGAGGTCGCGCGCAATGTTTAATGGCTCAATTGAATGTGCAAGCTGTGCTCCTGCTAATCCACCATCAAGGAAAATAAGTATTTGCTGAGCCTGACTGGTGCCAGGATAACCATTTTTTTCTTCAAGCAATTGTGCAATAGTATCCAAGCACCATTGTCGATGAGCGGTTGCTGTGGCAACGATTGCTTTCTCACTATCCGCCTCTGGGCACGGGTATTCATTTACTGCACTGCGAAATAGAGAACCACGGAAGTCTTTTTGCGGTTCTTCTTCAATGCACTGATCGAAGAAAGCAAGGATTTTATCGCTCGGATTCTCCATATCCTCGATGCGCTTTGCATAACGGGCACGCCACTGTTCGTCGAGTTGCTGCAAATAGGCGATGACCAGTGCATCTTTAGAGCCAAAGAGTGAGTAGAGGCTGGCTTTTGCCACATCCGCTTCACGCAGAATGCGATCAATTCCTACTACGCGTATTCCTTCTGTGGTGAAAAGGGTGGTGGCACTATCTAAAAGTCGCTGCCTGGGGCTGGGACGATTCCGACGGCGACCAGCATTACCTGATGATCGACCACTCTTTTTTGCCTTTTCCTCAGCCACTGTATTTCTCAATCCCTTTCATGCCGCACCCAAAAGAACACTGTGGACACAGCAATCTTATATGAACTATCCACAGTGTTCTAGTTTATAGCGACAGATTGGTCTATCTGTATTTATTCTGTTGGTCGCACCACCACAAGCGGACACGGTGCAGAGTGCAGAAGTGCACGCGAGGTAGAACCAAGCAGCATCCCCTTAAAACCACCACGACCATGCGACCCCACAACCAATAATTGTGCTTGTTTCGCTATCTCCGCTAAGGCATGTACCGGACGATCATGCGTGATAACCGTTTCCACCTCAACATCTGGATAATGCTCAAGCGCTGGGGCGAGCTGCTCTCGAACCACTTTATGCTGTTCTTTTTCAATGTCTGCCCAAATATCAGCGCCAAGAGCCATCGCAGAAAGCGCACCTTGCATATGAGTGTCTACCCATGTGTGCAGCGCAATCACTTTGACCCCACGAGCCTTGGCCTCGGCAAAAGCAAATTCCGTTGCTTTCTTCGATATTTCTGAACCGTCAATACCTACGACGACAGGTCCATATTTATTTTCTTCTGTTAGTTCATTATCAGAACGCAATACCACCACCGGGCATTGTGCATGGCTGACGACGGCTGCCGATACCGAACCAAGCACCATGCCGGAAAAACCACCAAGCCCACGTGAACCCATGACAATCATGCTTGCATCTGCGCTGGCGTCGAGAAGCATATGTATGGGACTTTGTTGAGAAATCATATGGTCAATCTCTAGGTCAGGGGCGATTTCTACGGCTAGCTCTCGAGCTTGCTCGATTTTTTCCATGGCCTCATCTTTGAGTTCGGCATAGACTTCCTCTGGTGGTGCAAGCCCCTCGGCGTAGAGAAATTCTGGAATGGAATACGCTGCTGCTAGTCGCAAGACGACCCCACGCTTGTGCGCTGTGTTAGCTGCCCATTGAACAGCTCTTTGAGAAGCAACAGAGCCATCAACTGCAACGAGAATATAGTCGCTCATGTTCAACCTCACAATCACATTGAAGTTCTACTTTTATTTTATTCCTCATAGTGCAGGGGCAAAAGCCCAATGGTCGACAATTATCTGCCAGATATGTCACTCAAGTAAGATAAATCACTGTGAACAAGATAATTCGACTCCATCGTGGTGAAGATCCCTTACCCATCAAGGATGGGCTCAATCCCACCAGGATTCGGATTCCTGAAGAGTATGACGGGCAAAGCGCCTATGAAGTTTTGCAAGAATTTATCGCTACTCAGCGCTCTAGGCATCCACAAGATGATGAGGCTGCTTTGCTCAAACGCTTTCGCGATGCAGAAGTAGTCAGGGTACGCGGTGTGGAAAAAACCATTCTCGCACCTCATGACACTCTTCATGCAGGAAATGACCTGTGGTTTTATCGCATTCCCCCCGAGGAAAAGCCCATCCCCTTTTCCTGCGAAATAATCCATTCCGACGACGATCTGCTAGTAATCAACAAGCCCCCTTTCATGGCAACCATGCCACGAGCTAAGCACATTGTCCAGACGGCAACAGTACAGATGCGTCGACTTACTGGAAATAATGAACTGACTCCAGCACACCGTCTCGACCGTATGACCTCAGGCGTTCTTCTCTTTACCAAGCGCAAGGAAATTCGTGGTGCATATCAGAAAATTTTTTCTGACCGCAAAGTCTCTAAGGTCTATCACGCCATTGCACCATACAGACCTGACATTATTCCTGGTACCCGCTGGCACAATCGAATTGAAAAAACACCTGGAATCATGCAAGCACGCATTGTCGACGGCGCGCCTAATGCCACAACAATCGTCAATGATGTTCAGATCCTTAATTCCGACCTGCAGACCAGTCTGAAACAAAAATACGGACACGATCATGAAGAATTAGCCCTGTATGAACTACATCCAATAACTGGGAAAACACACCAACTCCGGCTGCACATGCACGCCGCCGGTGCCCCCTTGCTTGGTGACGATACTTATCCACGCATACTCACCATCGCTGAAAGCGAGGACCATAATAAGCGACTATGCCTACACAGCCACAGTATTTCCTTCCACGACCCCTTCACCCAACACCCCCACCACTTCATATCAACTCCACAATGGATAATGTAAACCCCTGTGTGTGCCACACCCCCCTGTGCGCCACACAACACACAAGCAAGCACACAAAAAAAAAAGGGGGTGTGCACCACCAACGGCACACACCCCACAACACAATATTAAAAAACCAATGTTGGCAGCGACCTACTCTCCCACACCCTCCCAGATGCAGTACCATCAGCGCAATCAGACTTAACGACCGGGTTCGAAATGGGACCGGGTGTACCCCTGACACAACAACCACCAACACAACCACAAGAAACACCACAAAAGGATGCCCCCCATGCCATGCCAGACACTGCACAGCAAACACAACACAACTCTTTCTTCACCACCACACAACACACAGCAGCACACATCTACCCCAAATGCATCCCAACAACCATATATTTTCCCATTATTGTTGTTGTTTTTTATCGGCCAATTAGTACCAGTCACCTCCACCACTCACATGGCTTCCAGACCCAGCCTATCAACCCCATCATCTACAGGGAACCTCAAACGAAACCTCATCTCAAAACAGGCTTCCCGCTTAGATGCTTTCAGCGGTTATCCCTCCCGTACGTAGCCAACCAGCCATGCCCCTGGCGGAACAACTGGCACACTAGAGGTACGTCCGTCCCGGTCCTCTCGTACTAGGGACAGCCTTCTTCAAGTTTCAACGCGCGCGGCGGATAGAGACCGAACTGTCTCACGACGTTCTAAACCCAGCTCGCGTGCCGCTTTAATGGGCGAACAGCCCAACCCTTGGGACCTACTCCAGCCCCAGGATGCGACGAGCCGACATCGAGGTGCCAAACCATCCCGTCGATATGGACTCTTGGGGAAGATCAGCCTGTTATCCCCGGGGTACCTTTTATCCGTTGAGCGACACCACTTCCATACGTAGATGCCGGATCACTAGTCCCGACTTTCGTCCCTGCTCGAGCCGTCACTCTCACAGTCAAGCTCCCTTATACACTTACACTCACCACCTGATTACCAACCAAGCTGAGGAAACCTTTGGGCGCCTCCGTTACACTTTAGGAGGCAACCGCCCCAGTTAAACTACCCACCAGGCACTGTCCCCAACCCGGATCACGGGCCAAGGTTAGATGCTCAATACAATCAGAGTGGTATTTCACCAACAACTCCACCACAACTAGCGTCACAGCTTCACAGTCTCCCACCTATCCTACACAAACCGCACCAAACACCAATACCAAGCTATAGTAAAGGTCCCGGGGTCTTTTCGTCCTGCCGCGCGAAACGAGCATCTTTACTCGTACTGCAATTTCACCGGGCCTGTGGTTGAGACAGCAGGGAAGTCGTTACGCCATTCGTGCAGGTCGGAACTTACCCGACAAGGAATTTCGCTACCTTAGGATGGTTATAGTTACCACCGCCGTTTACTGGGGCTTAAATTCTCCGCTTCGACCACAAGGATCTAACAGGTCCTCTTAACCTTCCAGCACCGGGCAGGCGTCAGTCCGTATACATCAACTTCCACGTTTTCGCACGGACCTGTTTTTAATAAACAGTCGCTTCCCTCTCTCTGCGACCACCACCAGCTCAACACGTCGTTCAAACAGTGGCCCCCCTTCTCCCGAAGTTACGGGGGCATTTTGCCGAGTTCCTTAACCACAGTTCACCCGAACGCCTTAGTATACTCTACCTGACCACCTGTGTCGGTTATGGGTACGGGCCATACACACACTCGCTAGAGGCTTTTCTCGACAGCATAGGATCACCAACATCCCCACAACGGGTACGCATCACGCCTCACCCACATGTACACCGGATTTACCAAGCATACGGGCCACACGCTTACACCACAATCCAATAAGTGGCTCGGCTACCTTCCTGCGTCACCCCATCACTTGACTATACCAGCTCAGATCCCACGCATCCACACAACAACACACAAAGCCATCACATGCTTCAGGGCAGTTAGTATCACCGATTCACCACTTGACGCGCATATACGGGTACCAGAATATCAACTGGTTATCCATCGACTACGCCTGTCGGCCTCGCCTTAGGTCCCGACTCACCCTGGGAAGATTAGCTTAACCCAGGAACCCTTAGTCATCCGGCGGAAAAGTTTTCCACTTCTCATTCGTTACTCATGCCTGCATTCTCACTCGCACACAATCCACAACCCATCACCAGACTGCTTCACACCATGCACGACGCTCCCCTACCCAAACAACAAAAAATTGCTTGCCGCGGCTTCGGCGGTGTACTTGAGCCCCACTACATTGTCGGCGCAGAACCACTCGACCAGTGAGCTATTACGCACTCTTTCAAGGATGGCTGCTTCTAAGCCAACCTCCTGGCTGTCTTCGCGATCCCACATCCTTTCCCACTTAGTACACCCTTAGGGGCCTTAACCGGCGATCTGGGCTGTTTCCCTCTCGACCAACGGAGCTTATCCCCCGCAGTCTCACTGCCATGCTCTCACTTCACCCGCATTCGGAGTTTGGCTGACATTGCTAAGATGATAGTCCGCTCAACCAACCAGTAGCTCTACCTCAGGCAAGAAACACACAACGCTGCACCTAAATGCATTTCGGGGAGAACCAGCTATCACGGAGTTTGATTGGCCTTTCACCCTACCCACAACTCATCCCCTCAGTTTTCAACCCTAAGTGGGTTCGCGCCTCCACAACCTCTTACAGCTGCTTCACACTGGCCATGGGTAGATCACCCCGCTTCGGGTCCAGAACATGCCACTCACACACCCCATTAGGATTCGCTTTCGCTACGACTACCCCACACGGGTTAACCTCGCGACATGCCGCTGACTCGCAGGCTCATTCTTCAAAAGGCACGCCATCACCCCAAAAGGCTCTGACGGATTGTAAACACACGGTTTCAGGTACTATTTCACTCCCCTCCCGGGGTACTTTTCACCATTCCCTCACGGTACTCATCCGCTATCGGTCAATGCAAGTATTTAGGCTTACCAGATGGTCCTGGCAGATTCACAGCAGATTCCACGAGCCCGCTGCTACTCGGGTAACGCAACAACCCATGACACACACACTTTCACGTACGGGACTCTCACCCACTACGGCAGGCCATTCCAAACCACTTCCGCTAACACACATGCCACAAGCAACCAGCAGACAGACCAGTCACATCACACACCCACAACCCCCATCATGCAACCCCTGCCCGGTATCACACACAACAGGTTTAGCCTCATCCACGTTCGCTCGCCACTACTAGCAGAATCATTATTATTTTCTCTTCCTACGGGTACTAAGATGTTTCACTTCCCCGCGTAACCCCCACACCACCTATACATTCAATGGCGGGTAACCACACATAACTATGGCCAGGTTTCCCCATTCGGACACCCTCGGATCAACGCTCGATTGACAACTCCCCGAGGACTATCGCGGCCTTCCACGTCCTTCATCGGCTCACACTACCAAGGCATCCACCGTGTGCCCTTACACAAAAACAACAAACAAAAAACAAAAAAACAACTAAGACACAAAAAAGAATAGACACAAAAAAAAATTGCATCGCGTCCACTATACAGTTCTCACACAACACAAGAAACACCCCACACACACAAAACCATGCGCGCACAGCAGCATCCCCACCAAGGACAAACACACAGTGCCATCCCAGACACCCAACAATGCACCAACAACAACCACAATCCAACAATCAACCAACACAAACCAACCACACACACAAAACCATGCGCGCAGCATCGTCCACAAAAAACAACACCCCACAAACAACCAAAACAAAACAAAAAAAGGGGGTGCACAAAAAACTCCCTAGAAAGGAGGTGATCCAGCCGCACCTTCCGGTACGGCTACCTTGTTACGACTTCGTCCCAATCGCCAATCCCACCTTCGACCACTCCCTCCCAAAAGGTTAGGCCATGGGCTTCGGGTGTTACCAACTTTCATGACGTGACGGGCGGTGTGTACAAGGCCCGGGAACGTATTCACCGCAGCATTGCTGATCTGCGATTACTAGCGACTCCGACTTCATGGAGTCGAGTTGCAGACTCCAATCCGAACTAAGACCGGCTTTAAGGGATTAGCTCCACCTCACAGTATCGCAACCCACTGTACCGACCATTGTAGCATGTGTGAAGCCCTGGACATAAGGGGCATGATGATTTGACGTCATCCCCACCTTCCTCCGAGTTAACCCCGGCAGTCTCTCATGAGTCCCCACCACCACGTGCTGGCAACATAAGACAAGGGTTGCGCTCGTTGCGGGACTTAACCCAACATCTCACGACACGAGCTGACGACAACCATGCACCACCTGTATACAGACCACAAGGGACAACACATCTCTGCGCCAATCCTGCATATGTCAAGCCCAGGTAAGGTTCTTCGCGTTGCATCGAATTAATCCACATGCTCCGCCGCTTGTGCGGGCCCCCGTCAATTCCTTTGAGTTTTAGCCTTGCGACCGTACTCCCCAGGCGGGGCGCTTAATGCGTTAGCTACGGCACAGGAATCGTGAACAACCCCCACACCTAGCGCCCACCGTTTACAGCATGGACTACCAGGGTATCTAATCCTGTTCGCTCCCCATGCTTTCGCTCCTCAGCGTCAGTTACTGCCCAGAGACCTGCCTTCGCCATCGGTGTTCCTCCTGATATCTGCGCATTCCACCGCTACACCAGGAATTCCAGTCTCCCCTACAGCACTCAAGTTATGCCCGTATCGCCTGCAGACCCGAAGTTAAGCCCCAGAATTTCACAGACGACGCAACAAACCACCTACGAGCTCTTTACGCCCAGTAATTCCGGACAACGCTCGCACCATACGTATTACCGCGGCTGCTGGCACGTATTTAGCCGGTGCTTCTTATCTAGGTACCGTCACTTACGCTTCGTCCCTAGCGAAAGAGGTTTACAACCCGAAGGCCGTCATCCCCCACGCGGCGTCGCTGCATCAGGCTTGCGCCCATTGTGCAATATTCCCCACTGCTGCCTCCCGTAGGAGTCTGGGCCGTATCTCAGTCCCAATGTGGCCGTCCACCCTCTCAGGCCGGCTACCCGTCGACGCCTTGGTAGGCCATTACCCCACCAACAAGCTGATAGGCCGCGGGCTCATCCTCCACCGAAAAAACTTTCCACCACACACACTAAAGCATGGTCCTATCCAGTATTAGACCCAGTTTCCCAGGCTTATCCCAGAGTGAAGGGCAGATCACCCACGTGTTACTCACCCGTTCGCCACTCGAGCACCCCGCAAGCAGGGCCTTTCCGTTCGACTTGCATGTGTTAAGCACGCCGCCAGCGTTCGTCCTGAGCCAGGATCAAACTCTCCACAAAAACACTCACAAACAAAAAAGTAAGCAAGCACAGGCCGTGAAAAGCCCAATACCCAACAAAAAACAAAAACCAGCAAACCAACCAACCACACCACACAACACACAACCATGCCATGCAGCGCAATCAATCAATCCACCAAAAAAACAAATGAAGAGCATCCCATCGACGAGACAAAAACACTCCCCACAAAAAACAATGTTAATCAACCATCAAAAAATGATCACTATCAGTACACTATCGAGTTCTCAAACAACACAAGACCCCACACAACACACAACAAACCATGCATCACAATGGAATCCCCCACCACCCACAAGCACAACCGCCCTGAGCGACTCACACAAAGTTACACACCCCAACAAAAAAACACAAATCCCCACCACAACACCACAAAAACTAGATTCCAAAAAACTTTGATAAGCCATTTTTTGGTGTGTTTGTTCTTAGCGTTTTCCATACGTAGCTCATCATCGCGCAATAGGCGATGGCAACTAACACGAGAGCGAGCCAACCAGAAATTATCTGACCGGACCAGAGCATGAGGATACCGATAAGCGCAGCAATCACCAGTAGTGAAACCAGAACATTTCCCGACTGAAGCACAAAGTGAGGAGTGAATAGAATAAGCAGAATCATCACTGCGTACTGCTCTTGAGACACAGGAGTAGACGTCGAGAGCGTAATGGTGAATAGAAAACCGATTTGCACAATGACAAAGAGTGCAGAAGATAGGTAGTAATCTCGAAGCCATTGTGCCCTCTGGCCGCCCAAAGCTACGAAATCGGCTAAAGATTTCTGGGCTGGTCGCGCATTCATTACTGCGAAGAAGCAGGTCAAAAATGTGGAGATGAAGAAACTGTCGCTATCTAGCGACGTATTTTTTAGAATGCTCACTACCGCGGCGCAACCGATCGCTATCCAGAACACTATGAAAGCGCTCAACCACATATCAATGAGTGGCGCATAGGTAATCTGACCACGCAAAGTATCAGGAATCCTCTTGCGCACCCACCGCTGCTTATGCGATGCGATAGACCGATCTTTTATTTCTCCTCTTATTTCTTCTTCAAGATGAGGCTGCGCAGTACACAGCAGACGATAGACCATCCCAAAACCAAAAATACCTGCTAGCACCACGACTTTTTTCGGCGCCACAAACACATAAACCACGGTAAGCGCAAACAAAATTGCGTTAAAAAACACGCCAATGAGCTTTTGATCGCGTCGCCAAGTTGCAATATCAATACTCAGAGCGCGATAAGGCATATAGCTATCAAACGTGAAGATAGACACAATAGCTGCAACGCATAGCGCCCCAAGAGCAAGTAGCACAAGACTATGCTCACTATGAACCAGTCGAAAAACAAAATAACCATAGGCAGCGCAGTAAATAACGCGCCATAACACACTTTCTGCGTTAAGATGCCACCATAGTTTTATCGGATGTGCACTATGAATCATGAGAATCTCCCGTCATGAGTGTGATTACTTGTTCTAGTGTTACTTCTCTGAGCGCTGCACCACTCTCGTGAGCTCCCTGGATTAAATCCGGAATAAGATTTTCGCCTTTGCGCAGGTCAATGAGCGCTTTGCTACCGCTTACTATGTGCGTTTCTTGCACAATAAACTCGCTGGGTATTGGGCTCAATGCCGCTGCCACTTGCTTTTTCGTGCCTCGGATCTCAAAAATGCTACCGAGCAATTCGGAAATATCAGCGGATAACGCGACTGTCCCTGCGTCGATAAGCACAATGTGGTCCAGAATTGGCTGCGCCTGGGCCAGTTGATGCGTAGCTATGATAAAAGTACGCTCTGAACTGCGATAATTGCGCAGTGCGGCATAGAGTTTTTCTTGCTTTTCGACGTCCAACCCCAAATATGGCTCATCGAGTAATACGAGAGGACACCCGCTTGCCAGTGCAATAATGAACCCCACGCTTGAGCGTTGTCCACGCGATAGCTCTTTGTAATCTTTATCCATTGGCACCGCGAAATCCTCGACGAGTTTCTGCGCTAATTCCGCCGACCAATTGACCCATCGGCTAGCACACATGGCGAAGATTTGTGAGACTTTACGATTGGGCAATTCGGTATCAATGCCCATGAATACTGTCCGATCGAGCACATGCGCATTGTCAAACGGAGTTTGTCCAAAAACTCTTAGCTCCCCTTGCACCGCTAATTGCCCTGCTAGTGCTCGTAATAATGTCGTCTTTCCCTGCCCATTGGCACCTACTAGTCCATAGATACCGCCGGCAGGCAACGCGAGATTCACATTGCTAAGAATTGGTGGTTCTTTTTCTTTTTTATGACTTCCATAGCCAATACTGAGATTCCTGGCTTGGATCAATACATCCATGTCCTCAACTCTTTTCTGTACTTTCGGTACTTTTTCTTGCTTTACTGATACAAACCACGAGATTCTGCAACCTTTTCGATAAGATCGTGCAACGCTTCTCGACGTAGATCGAGTTTCACGGCTTCGTCGATAAGCGGGGCGACGTAATCAGCGGCAAATTTCTCTGTTCTTCTGGCGATAATGTTGGTTCGAGCATTATGCGTCACAAACATTCCTAGCCCTCGACGTTTTTCCAGCACTCCTATGTCGACCAAGAGATTCAGTCCTTTTCGAGCTGTAGCTGGGTTAATGGAATGGAATTCAGCTAATTCATTTGTCGATGGAGCTCGGTCACCTGGAACTAGCGTGCCATCAACGATGGAATCTTCAATGAGGACAGCGATTTGCCGGAACAATGGTGCTGCTTGATCATCCATAACACCTCCACATAGTTGGTTAGTTACTCATGTAACCAACCATATAACTAAGGGAGGTTGCTGTCAAGAGTTTTCGACAAGCCCAATCGACATTTTGCCCCCACAAGATACTTCTACCACCAGCACTTACTGCACTTTTAGAATTTTCTATCGCCTAACACCCTGCAATAAGGCATAGTAGAAGATGTAACAGAGTCACAATATGTGATCGGTTAATTTAATGAAAAGTTTTACCCAAAGATAGTGAAAGTTTTAGAACCATGCTCGAAAGAACACAGATTTTTGTTGATACCAGTTATTTACTAGCAAGTTTTTATAATTCCTGGGAAATAGGTGCCAGATCGCAATTAGAAATAGACCTTCCCGAAGTAGTCACCACCTTAGGAAATATGGTTAGCCAACAATTAGGGCAACCCGTTCACCGACAATTATGGTACGACGGCATTCCAGAATCAGGACCACACCGCTATCAGCGAGCATTACGCACCTGCGACGGAGTTCAACTTCGCGCTGGTCAACTCATTGAATGGGGCGAACGCCGTACACAAAAAGCAGTTGATACCCGCCTAGTAGCCGATATGGTACTGACAGGTGTTCGTCGAGAAGTTAGTGACATTGTCATCGTTTCTGGCGATGCGGATATGATTCCAGGGGTACAAGAAGCAGTAAATGCCGGTGTTCGCGTACATCTCTATGGCTTTGGCTGGGACTCCATGTCCTCAGCACTACGCCATGCCTGCGATTCCACCACCATCCTTGACCCACGAGAAGACTTCGCAGAATGTATGCAACTTGAAATCCTCGAAGGTCCGCTTCCCCCAGTAATCAGACAAAAACCAGAAGAAGCCTGCGCACAACATCAAACAAACGATCCGGCACATAATGACACCATACAAGGTAATCATGGTGATACCGATGAGGCTATCGACGTCCATGTAGCGCAATTATTTGATGAAGAAGACAAAGAAGCACTAAACGACGTGCACAGCGAAGCGAAAAGTGCTGGTTTAACCGAACCAGAAACTAAAAAACCGCAGATGATCGTCGATAAAGCACGTGAAGATAGCACGCCGACGGCACAGCATACTGATCCACACGTTACCCAACCAGAAGATTCTGCAGCGCAGACAAGCGAAACCACAAACTCGGATGAATCTGCACACCATACCACCAACAACGCACGAACTATTAAAGTGACTTCAAGGGTTGAGGAATCATTAGAGGTAGAGATCTCTGATTCCACTAGCACCAGCCCGAATAATGCAGCAGACGCTGAGGATAAAGCTACTCAAGATAAGCCAGCGCCTACTCCAGGCACAGTTCCTACGCCACGTGCCGTCCCAAATCCATCAATGATGGCTCCACGACGCAAACTACGTTCCCGCTACGTACCATTACCAAGTGAAGTATGGTCTTCCTCTGGCTATCAAACACCTTTTGACGTGGGACAACAATATGCTGTGTGGTGGTACGACAATGCAGCAAGCACTGCACAACGCGATTCCGCCCATATGCTTTCTGGTGGAGGATTGCCTCCAGAGATTGACCGCCCACTTTTGCAATTCGCCTGCGAAACTCTCCATGAATACACCCTGACCGAAACTCAACGAGTCAATTTACGCGACGGATTCCATTCTGGAATACGTGGGATACTATTGCGCAATAGCCAATAGGCAGCTCATAAGCACAGGGGTAAAGGGTTACATAGGTGAGCAGCGCATAGGGCTAATATGCTCGGAAACGCGCTGCTGCTAGAACGCATTGGATATGTCTAGAAAGCATGATGCATGCACGCGTGTGCGTGTGTGCGCGTGCGTGTGCGTGTGTGCGCGCCATCAAAAGTTTTCCTGAGTTTTTCTCAGGTTTCCTTAGGGGCGAGAGCGGATTTTCCATAGTGACGCTCCTCACCCAGAGCAGAGCTTTGATTACGTTGATAAAAGTGGGAGTTTTTCCAACTTTTCACCCTTTTACGCTGCATATAACGCTAAAATTCAAGGAGAACTTGGGCGAAAGTTATTTCACATTTCCACTGCACACTAGATACCCACCAAAGGGAATCACCCCCAAAATAGGGCATTTTCTTTTTAAGAAACAAACTGTCGATAGCTTAGAAAAATAATAATTTCTCATATTCATGCAGAGAATACTGAGAAAAGTATAAGCAGGTCGCACGGCATTCAGACGCTTTTGGAGCGGAAATAATTAACCGCCAACCACCTTGTCCTGATATCCATCCCCACCACACGTCGATAAATAATATGCAAAAGGGGCTAGCGCATACGCAATAACTCATTCTAAGATAATTCTAAGTATTTTCCTTAGGGGAGCCTAAGGATCGCTTATTTTTCTTTCACAGAAAGGCTTTCTCATGCGTAAACGTCTCATGACTGCTCTTAGCGCTGGCGTATTGGCAGCGTCCACTCTTCACGCTCTTCCTGCACAAGCAGCTTCTTACACCGAGGTAAACCCTGGTGTAGTTGGTGGATCTTGCTCTCGTGAAGGAGCAGCAGGTCAGGAACTGACCATCACCGGCTCCAACTTCGAGATCGAAGGCACCGCTACCGTTGCTAACTACAACGACGAAGACCTGCCACTAACCCAGACCATCCGCGAAGGCAAGACCAAGAACTGGAACTTCGGCGGAACCGTAAGCTTCGACCTACTGAAGCTGATCAACGTTTCCCTGAACGCTGGCTACTCCTCCACCCAGACCTGGGAAGTTGGACAGACCCTAGGCCCATACCCAGTAAAGCCTGGCTACACCGGCGTTCTGCAGTACGGCTTCCTGATCAGCAGCTTCGAGGGTAAGAACCTGCGCTGCCAGGGTGGCCAGTGGGTAGACACCAACCGTCCTTTCTGGGGCAACATCCCTAAGGAGCGCCACGTTCGCGTTTCCATGCGCTCTAACGACGCTTAAAGATCCTTTTCCTTCCAACCAATGATCAATTGATCGAGGAATATATGAAGAAGAAAAACATCGGATCGCTCCTTGCAGCAGCAACTGTGGTGTCGGTGCCTATGGTTTCTGGTGTGGCAACCGCTACACCAGTTACCAAAACACCAGATCAGCATGAGCACCGTCAGGACTTTGTCAATGACGACACCTGCAACTGGGAAGCAGATCAGAGCCGTCACCCATACGAAAGTTGGATCACCAACGAGTATGACCGCTACAACGGCACCAACTCTTTCACCAACAACACGGACCGTCCAATCCAGTTCTCCCTTGAGGTAACCGAGGGCGTGAACGAATCTGTAAAGGCCATGAGCTCCGGTAACACCTGGGAGCCTTTCTTCGGCCACCTGCAGAACAAATACGGCATTGTGCAGACCAGCAACTGGGCTGTTGGTGACAAGCTGGGCCCTATCACGGTTCAGCCTGGTGAGACGGTTCGTGCTGACTACGGCGTACACATGAAGGAATTCATTGGCCGTGTTCGTACCTGTGACAAGAACACTGGACTATGGCGCATGGAGCCTTACTTCGGCAAGTACGTTGGTAAAGGTCCTTCCACACGTTTCGTTGTATGGCACCACACCACCAAGGAAGGTGACTACTCCGAGAACTACGTGGAGATGCCAGCTATGAGCGATAGCGGCCCAGGTGCCGCAACGATCGACGGCAAGGAGTAAGCAATGCGCACAATCAACAAAGCAGCTGTTGCTCTGGCAACCGTAGGTCTGGCATGCGCGGGATTCACCCCGGCACAGGCCGAGATCACCAGTGCATACGCAAACACTGAAGGCGCTCCTACTGAGGAGTGGACTCCGGTAGCAAAGCCACAGGCTCTTGATTCTGGCCCACAACCAGGAACAACCTGTGAGCGCGTTGGCGCTACTGCCGAGTACGTAGAGATCACTGGTTCTCGCTTCGACGTCGAGGGTTCCGCTTCTGCGGCAAACACCTTGGATGAGGGCGAGATTCCACTGAAGCAGACCATCAACGAGTCCAAAACCAAGAAGTGGTGGACATCCGTGAACGTGTCTGTGAAGTACACAGAGGAAATCACCCGTAAGTACGGTTGGGAATACAGCCGTGAAATGATCTGGTCTATGGGACAAAACATTGGCCCATACCCGATCTACCCAGGTGAGATTGGTACATTGCGCTGGGGATTCATCGTTGATGAGTTCATCGGCCACCGTGTACGTTGCAATAGCAACCGCACGTGGGAGCAGCTTGGTGCACAGTTCTACGGTGTAGCTCCTCGTGAGCGCCACGTTGATGTGACCGTGCGGCAGCTCGACAGCTAAAACTGCCTAAGCAGCGCTGATCTGGATGTTATCTCTTAGAGGTAGCATCCAGATTTTTGTCTTAGCACACGACAGCTCGCTACTGCTCAATTTCACCCTGAGCTTGAGTTTTACCAGCATCAAGCTCGGCACGAATCTCGGCTAGTCTACTTGCTGCCCGCATATCCTGACCTGAAACATCAATCTCAGCGATACGACCATCGACGCTATCCTGCATGAGTTCTTGAGCACCCAAAGCCTGTGCGTAACGTCGTTCGATTTTTTCCCGCACACTATCCATGCTGGGCACTGTGGAATCAGCCTGAAAAGCCCCTAGCTGTTCGACGTTACGCGCGCTGCTCTCCTGCATCTGCGTTTGCTGAACCTGGCGCATAAGTTCATCAGCTTGCGCTAATTGTTCTTTAAGTTTTATTTCTGATGCTTTAACTTGTTGTTTTGCCTGCTCCGCAGCACTAACTGACTGCTTATGCAAGGTTTTTGCCTCTTCCAGCTGCTGCTCGACGCTCACCAATTGGGTCGCGTAAATCTCAGCTACATGAGCAAACTTAGTGTTTTCTTCTGCATCACCTGTGCGTTGGGCTGCGTCGGACTGCGCCAGAGCTTGGCGTGTTTTTTCGGTAAGATCCTGTTGTTCCTGCACTAGCTGATTGAGTTTCATCTCAAGCTGGTTTTTGTTGCCAATAACTGCACTGGCTTGCTGAACAATCTGTTCATGCTGCTGCTTAGCTGCTGTTACTGCCTGGTTGATCTGCACTTTTGGATCAGCATTTTCCTCAATTTTCTGATCCAAAGAGGCAGTGAGATATTTCCAGCCTTTTGCAAAAGGATTAGCCACCTAAAGTCACCTTCACTCGTTACATATCTTTTTTGGTCCTTTAGGTGGCAGTATACCTATTTATCCTGCTTATTGCTGGTCTTGTTAGTCTTGCTGCTCAGCAACCTGACGCTTTACTTCTTCCATATCCAATGCTTTAACCTGAGCAACAAGGTCTTCCAATGCTGCGGCAGGAAGAGCCCCGGCTTCTCGGTAAACAAGAACGCCATCACGGAAGGCCATCACTGTTGGGATGGACTGAATCTGTAATGCTGCAGCTAAACCTTGGTTTGCCTCGGTATCGAGCTTGGTAAAGGTCACATCGTCATGGTTCTCAGATACCTTTTCATAGGTTGGTCCAAAAGCACGGCATGGTCCACACCATGATGCCCATGCGTCGACCAAAACAATGCCGTCTTTGCTTACTGTTTCCTCAAATGTGTCTTCGGTTACTGGTACAGTTGCCACGGGAATAACTCCTTCTTATGAAATGTTGCTTTCACTATAGGCTAACCAATCAATGAGAATCTTTATTCCCTCACCTTTTTCAGGAAGGAAACCCCAGAATGACAATGACAACAAAAGACTATTACGTGTCGGGCATGAGCTGCCAGCACTGTGTTCATGCAATCACAGAAGAACTCAATCAGCTTGCCGACGTCCACAGCGTCACCGTTGATCTGGAATCTGGTCAGGTTAGGGTAGTAGGTACCCAGCTCAATGACCAAGATATTATCGCCGCCATCGACGAAGCGGGTTATGCTCTTGCCGACACTGTCGAATAATCACAGCACCCACATTGAACTTGCTATCACCGGCATGACCTGCACAGCATGCTCAGCACGTGTGGAACGCAAGCTCAACAAAACCCCAGGAGTAAACGCCCAGGTCAATTTTGCGACAGAAACTGCCACCATTGCTTTCGACGAGACTCAGGTCAGCGTCGACAAGCTGATTGAGGTTGTGCAGCACACTGGCTATGGCGCGCACCTTATCACTGCACAGGAAACGACACAGAGCAGGGGAGAGTCGCTGAAGAAACGGGCACTCATCTCTGTGATCTTTGCCCTGCCGGTGCTTGTCATTTCTATGGTGCATTCGCTGCATTTTCCGCATTGGGAGTGGACTGTTTTTGCGCTCAGTACCCCAGTGTATTTTTGGGGTGGGTATCCATTCCATGCTGCTGCATTGCGAAATCTCAAACATGGTTCTTTCACAATGGATACGCTCATTAGTCTTGGCACCAGCGCAGCATATTGGTGGAGTGTAGCCACCATACTCAACCAGTGGGGGACAGCCCTCTATTTCGAGTCGGCAGCAATGGTCATTGTGTTTTTGCTATTCGGCAAATGGTTTGAGTCTCGTGCCAAATCACGAAGCGCACAAGCATTACATTCCTTGCTGGAATTGGGCACCAAAGAAGTCCACGTGCTACGCGAGGGCAAAGAACTCACGCTGCCCATTGAGAAACTAATGGTAGGGGATATTTTCTTGGTGCGCCCTGGAGAAAAGATCGCTACCGACGGCGTGGTTGTGCGCGGCAATTCCACTCTGGATGAATCCATGATTACTGGCGAGGCGTTACCCGTAGAAGTCGCGGAGAACTCCCAAGTAACTGGGGCAACAATAAATATCACTGGCACTCTCGAAGTACGAGCCACGCGCATTGGCAAGGACACCACACTGGCACATATCGCTGCGCTTATCACTCAAGCACAACTGGGGAAGGCACCCGTCGAACGGCTCGTGGATAAAATTGCCCAAGTTTTTGTGCCCATTGTCATTGGCATTGCGCTGCTAAGTTGTGCGATTCACCTATGGTTGGGAAATACTCTCAGCGATTCCATTGCGGCTATGGTTGCCGTACTCATCATTGCCTGCCCGTGTGCACTCGGATTAGCTACGCCAACTGCACTGCTCGTGGGAACAGGTCGAGGCGCCAAAATGGGCTTATTGATTAAAAGTGCCGAGGTGCTAGAGCACACACGCCAAGTCGAAACCATAGTGCTAGATAAAACTGGAACATTGACAACGGGGCAGATGAGCGTCGAAAAGCTCTATGTGACAGCTGAATCAGTAACACCACTTGGTATAACTAAACTCACTGAGGAATGGGTACTGCGGATAGCTGCAGCAATCGAACAGGGTTCCGCTCACCCTATTGCGCGCGCAATTGAAACAGCAGCCCAGCACTACGGTTCTTACCCCTATTTACCTGATTCGTTGCAACCTGAGAATCTTCGCACGCTCGCTGGATTAGGTGTGCAGGCAGATATCAATGGGGTAGTAGTGGCATTAACAAAGCCGCAAGCGGATGTCGAGTCACAATTAGCAGCATTTATCACAAAAGAGCAGGACAAAGGCGCCAGCGTGGTGGTTATGAGCGTTGATCAGGTAGCGGTTGCTGCACTGAGCATTCGTGACCAGGTCAAACAGGGGAGTCAAGCTGCCATCAGCGCATTAAAAGATATGCACCTGACCCCAATTTTGCTCACCGGCGACAATACAGGAGCGGCACAAAACATTGCTCAAGAAGTGGGGATAGCGCCAGAAAATGTGATTGCAGGCGTGTTACCTGCGGATAAGGCAGCAACGATTATGCGCTTGCAGCACAAAGGAATGCGCGTGGCAATGGTTGGCGACGGCATCAACGACGCCGCAGCACTTGCGCAAGCAGACCTAGGGCTAGCGATGGGTGCAGGCACTGATGTTGCTATTGAAGCGAGCGACATCACCATTATGAATAGCGACCCGCGCTCTATTGTCGACGCACTGCGGCTAAGCAATCGCACTCTCGCAACCATAAAAACCAATTTATTCTGGGCATTTGCTTATAATGTCATACTCATTCCAGTGGCAGCCTGGGGGTTGCTTGATCCCATGCTTGCCGGTGCCGCAATGGCGCTAAGCTCTGTTTTTGTACTCAGCAACTCACTGCGACTCAACAGATTTCGCTCCGCTTTTGGAGTTGAGGAGCAGAATCAATAGGTATCTTAAGACAATGCCCATAAGAAAGCCGGCACAACAAGCAACTATCTGCTGTGTGCCGGCTTTGTGGTAATGCTCATGCATGAGCATTATGCTGCGCGCAGATGTCCACCAGTAGTAACTTTAGGACGGTCTTTCTTCGCTACAGTCTTAGCCTGCTTAGCGACGTTATCCTTTACGCTTTCAGAGATAACGGTCTTAGGTGCAGGCTTAGATTCTGGTTTAGAATCGGCAGGTTTGTCCTGCTCAGGCTCTACAACGGTGGTAACAACCTCACCCTGCTCAACCTCTGTGTCTGTGTCAGGAAGAGTTGGTGGAACAACAGGCTTAACCGGTTCCTCACGTTCTTCAGGACACTCAGCTGGCTTCACAGGTTTCTCCTGCTCAGGTTCCTGTGGTTCTTCAGAAGGAGTAGGTTCCTGAGTTTCCTCACTTGGAGTTGGTTCCTCAGACTCCCGTGGTTCCTCAGTTTCCTTGGAAGGCTTAGCAGGTTCAACCTCCTCTTCATCGGAAGGCGTTGGTTCCTCAGATTCTACAGGCTCCTCACTAGGCGGAACCTCAGATTCTTCGTCAGGACACAACGTAATATGCTGGAAACCCTGGTCACAATTATCTTCGCCACCAGTAAGTGGACCATAATAGTTCACTGCAGGATTCAAGTAAAGGTTAAATGTCTTCGCATACTGTCGGTAGCGATCACCACCAGACTCAATATCAGTACCAATCGTATCAAAACGATCAGTGTTACGAGTAACTGCACAGGTTCCCACACTTGTTAAGCCATGGCGAGTACCCTGATCAGCATACAAAGCAGCAATCTTTTCATTCTCCAACGCAATTTCTTTATTGCGTTGGACAATTTCTGCTTTACGAGCTGGAGACGCAGACTCATCCTCCGGAATCATCGGAATAGACACAGGAGGCAACTCACCAGTACGACCCCACACATAATCCTTCAAGGATTGGCACCCCTGTTCAGGACTACCAGGTCCACCACCCTCAACAGAGCACTTCCACAGCATATTCTCAGCACGAATCGGAATATAGGTATCATCACTGACTGCTTCCACAGTACCGGTGACCTCAAAAGTGAACACACCCAGCGCGTTCAAGCCGATTTGGTAGAAATCCCACTCAGGCTGCTCAGCAAAAGACGAAGGCTGAACACCATATAGAGCCCCTTCATCATCAGCTAAAGAACCATGAGGATTCTTCACAAACGACGACACTTTATACGTGTTATTATCAATCAGATACGTTACCCCTTCATCGTTCTTCTCGAAAGAATCAACGATTGGAACCTGATAGTCCACTGCCTTGGTAAGAACATAACTATCATTACTTGATGAGATGATATTTTCTTCAGGTAGCGGATTACCATCCAAATCTTCCCAATAAGTTTTCTGAGTGTCTTCCCCCTTAGCGGCAACGCCTCTATGCCATTGCACATTAGGCATGTGCGTCAGCTTAATCGACACATCTTTGACTGTGGACGGGATCATAATCTGCGCACCGCGACTATTTTGGATGTGACCTTCTTCCATCACCAAAGGTGATAGTTGTACTTGCCAGGTAACCTGTGTTTCATCCCCCACTTGTTTTACACAGGTAGAACCAGTGTCACAGTTCGCACCACCCCACGAACCAAGAACATTATGAGCATTGCCGCCCTGGGAGCCACTATCATCAGAACCGCCACCGCTATAAGTACCAGTACCGCTGCCAGCGGCTAATACTGAGGGGGGGGGATAGAAAACCCGCACCAAGCATACTTACGGCAGCAACCGCCGCAGCACGCTTAGCAAAACGTTGTAAAAACATATTTCCTCTTATTTTCTTCCTAGGAAAAAGAACAAAAATACTTTCCAGATTCCCTCAACCACACAAAGCTGAGAAAAACCTAAAAGTCTTTCTCATCATAGCCACAGAGTAGTCGAGATGCTAATTCAACTAGCCACGAGCCATATCCACAAACCGGGAATAATGCAGCTGGTGCGCCACTTCCACAGTATCGATTGGACCACCACGGTGCTTCGCCAAAATAATATCTGCCTCACCGGCTCGTTCATTTTCCTTATCCTGCGAGTCTGGTCGATAAAGCAACATAACCATATCCGCATCCTGCTCCAAAGAACCAGATTCACGCAGGTCAGCGATCTGCGGTCGTTTATCAGTGCGTGATTCTGGCCCACGGTTAAGCTGAGAAATAGCAATCAGTGGCACATCAAGTTCTTTTGCCAACAGTTTCAGCTGACGCGAAAACTCAGACACCTCTTGCTGGCGCGATTCCACTCTTTTACCCGAGCTCATCAACTGCAAATAATCCACTACGATCATCTGTAAATCATATTTTTCTTTGAGCTTCCTCGATTTAGAGCGAATATCCATCATCGTCAAACTCGAAGAATCATCAATAAAAATAGGAGCCTTCTCGATTTGCCCTACTCGACTTGCTAATTTTGTCCACGCATGGTCGTCGAGCCGCCCGGCTCGCATATCAGAAAGTTTGATCTCGGTTTCTGCAGAAAGCAGGCGCATCACAATCTCGCTCTTAGACATTTCCAAGGAAAAAATGACACTAGCTTTATTGTGCTTAATGGAGCAAGAGCGCACAAAATCAAGCGCAAGAGTCGATTTACCCACACCAGGACGCGCAGCAACAATAATCATCTGCCCGCCATGTAACCCATTGGTGAGATTATCCAAATCGATAAAGCCAGTGGGAATACCCATTGCCAAACCACCATTTTCGGTGATCTCATCGAGCTGATCCATCGTCGGCTGAATGAGATCAGCAAAAATTGAATAATCCTCAGCAGTATTTTTGCGTGAGATACCATAGACTTCCTGTTGGGCAAGGTCGAGCACAGTTTCAATCTCAGCACCCTCAGTGCCCTCATAACCAAGTTGCACCACACGCGTACCTGCATTAACCAATTTACGCAAAATACTTTTCTCGCTCACGATCTCCGCATAGTAGTGAGCATTAGCCGCCGTAGGCACAACAGAAGTAAGTGTATGTAAATATGGTGCTCCGCCGACGCGTTCTAGATCATTATTCCGATCCAAACGCGCTGAAACAATAACCGGGTCGATTTCCTTGCCGTCGGTAAATAGATCAATAATCGCAGAATAAATAAGCTGATGTGCTGGTAAATAAAAATCTTCTGGCAGCAATAACTCGATAATATCCACTACTTTCTGTGGACTCATGAGCATAGCGCCTAACACACCTTGCTCAGCATCTTTATCATGCGGGGGCTGGCGAAACTCATTAGGAAAATTATTGCCTTTTCGGTACCCGCCGTGCCCGCCGTTCCCGCCGCCATATGAGTACCCAGCATCAGACTCAGCATAGTCTGGTGGCTCCGGCGCAAACTGCGCCGATGAATCATCAAAACTATCAAAACTCTGTGCTGATTGTGTGCTCATTCTTCTCTGCCTTCTCACTACGTCAGGTTCACGATTTGCCTATTCTAGCTCATCTTTTCGCTTGCCGACGCCCGACCAATAGCATCCGAGGCACGAATGAGCGACAAGTGCGAAAATGCCTGCGGAAAGTTGCCCGTCAAACGTTGATGACGAGGATCATATTCCTCAGCCAATAACCCGAGATCATTCGCTGCCTGACATACCACTTTCATTCTTTCCTGAGCATCTGCTACCCGCCCAGACGCCGCATATTGCTCAATCAACCAGAAGGTACAAATGAGGAATGGGGCTTCGTCGCCACTCAACCCATCGACACCATCTTCAGTGCGATAACGATAGACGTAGCCATACTCATCGACAAGGTCTTGCTCAATAGCTGCCACAGTACCCAGCATTTTCGGATCGTCGGCAGCAATGAATCCAGTGGCCGGCAATTGCAAAAGTGACGCGTCTACCTCTGTGCCCCCATAGAACTGAGTAAAGCACCCCCGATCAGTATCAAAGCCATGTTCGAGAATTTCATCGCGCAAACGATCGCGATGATACTTCCAACTCTCCACATCGCCATCGAGCCCATGCTCTTCCACGGCACGAATACCCTCGTTGTAGGCAGCCCACATCATCACGCGACCATGAGTGAAATAGTGGAGTTCACCACGCATTTCCCAAATACCATGATCTTTTTGGTGGATATTATTAGTCTGATAATCCAAAAGACGCTTTTGCAATCCCCAAGAAAACTCATCCTCCGCCAATCCCGCATCACGCAAACTGGCCAGCGCAAGCATGACTTCGCCCACCACATCAGCCTGATATTGACCAGCAGCACCATTACCAATACGCACCGGGCGTGAATCCGCATAACCACGCAAATTAGGCAATTCTTTTTCATCTAGTTCGCGCTCCCCGCCCAAACCATACATAATCTGTAGATTTTCTACATCACCGGCGACGGCACGCAAAAGCCAGTTACGCCAATCCATTGCACCATCGGCAAAACCATGCGAAACCATAACCTCCACGGTCAAGGCAGCATCTCTAAGCCAGGTATAGCGATAATCCCAATTGCGCTCCCCACCAAAATCTTCCGGCAAACTTGCCGTCGGGGCAGCAACAATTCCACCAGTATCAGAGTGAGTCAATGCGCGAAGAACCAGCAAAGAACGCTTAACGAGCGTGCTCCACGGAGAATCCACCTCAAAATTACTAATCCAGTCTTGCCAAAAATCAGTAGTAGTCTCTAGTGCTACATCAGCTTGAGCAGGAACAGGTGTCTGCTGCCACGATGGGAACCAGGTGAGTGACCAGTCGAGTTTATCCCCAGCTGTGAGCGTGAAATCGCCGATAAGGCGTGGTAAAAGATTAGATTCCCCTTCCTCCGAGAGATCCTCTGGCGAGGCGCTATAAAGCCGAGGGCCAGAGATAAGTAAGCCATCTGGACCCGCTTTACACAGCAGAGCTGGTTCCTCTGTTCCAGGGATTGTGGTCGGGCTAAACCAGGGCAGTGCCCGCGCATAGTTGAACCTGACTCGAAGATCGTGGGTAATGGTGATCTCACCTTCGAGACATTCCACCGCACGAATGAGATCCGCTTGAAGAGTGGCAGGGGGCAGGAAATCAGTTACTTTAACTTTTCCAGTGGCGGTTTCCCATATAGTTTCCAAAATGAAGGTATTGGGTTTGTATCTACGCTCGACGACCATTCCGCCGCGTACTGAAAGTTTCCACCTGCCGTCGTCGGGACTGCCTAGGATGCCACAGAAGATAGCGGGGGAGTCAAAACGGGGGAGGCAAAGCCAATCTACAGAACCTTCTTTACTGACTAATAGCCCTGTTTGCAGATCGGATAATAATGCATAATCTTCTAGAGGAACATCGTTGTACCTGCTTGACCCATTTGCTGTGCTAGTTTTTGCTACGAGATGGGGGTTAGTATTCTGTGTATTTTTTGTCATGCTCTCTATTCTCGCACACGAATCCTCATTTGTTTTCCACAGAGTTATCCACAGTTATCCACAGGGGGTAATTCTTTTTCACATTTTCCCTGCTATTTTTTCACAACCACTGTGGAAAACTTGTGGATAACCTCCATTTTCCCCTCGGAGAAATCTATATTTCAGCAGTTTAAGTGTAGTTTCTTCCTTGTGGATACCTTTCAACAGACAAAAGGTTTTGTCCACAATAAGGCATTTGACAAACCAAAAGAAAAGTGTTTTTATCTTTGCTTTCTCCGTCGTTACTCACATAGTTATCCACAAAAAGTATTCTGTCCAAGAGACTCTGGCATACCAAAATTAAACGATTAAAGCACCACCTTAAACTGCTGCTTTTCCATTTAGCACGTGCTCTCATGCCGTTTTTGCTAGCCAAGGTACCCTTATGTCAATCTTGGTGCAATAGAGAAACCAGGTCATAAGCATTTTTGCTTATGACCTGTCAAAATTATTATGCTCTACTTTTTTCTATCCTTAAGTAAAAGGACCAGTATCACAATGAGAATAACTGGTACAAAAAGTTTTATAGCGAGAGCTAGTACTCCAATTGCTAGTTCAGCCATAATTACTCCTCAATCATTACGCATGCCATACTTTGTCTACAACAATAAAAAAATAACCCTGCGCCCAGCAAATTCTGGGACACAAGGTTATTTTATGCTGTTGTCGGATGGGCTAACTCACATTAGCCGTTACTGCTTTCTTGGTTAAGAAGCAGCAACCTCAAAGTTCACTGTAGCTGCAACATCAGAGTGCAACTTAACATTAGCGGCATAAGAACCAACGGTCTTGATGTGACCTTTTGGTAGCTCAATGGCACGCTTGTCCAAGTTAGGGCCGCCAGCTTTCTTTACTGCTGCGACAATGTCTTCAGTAGAAACAGAACCGAAGATCTTGCCCTTTTCTGATGTACGAACTGAAACAGAAACGCCGTCGAGCGCCTCTAGTTGTTCCTTTACCTCACGTGCATGATCAAGGTCGCGAATAGCGCGAGCTTGCTGTGCACGCTTGATTCCTTCAATCTGCTTTTCTGCACCACGAGTAGCAACAATAGCTAGCCCGCGAGGAAGCAGGAAGTTACGTCCATAGCCGTCCTTGACCTCAACGATGTCACCTGGGACACCGAGGTTATCAACTTCGGCGGTGAGGATCAGTTTCATGATCCCTGCCTTTCCTATTACGGTCCCTATATAAGCTATATAGAGATGGAGTGAAATGGTTGATGTAGAGCAGATACTGTGCTTTTAGATTCTTAGAATGGTGGCTCAGTATCTTCATTATCAAATCCACCAGCTACTGGCGCGCTACTCCACGGATCATTGTGTGGAGCAGCCTGAGGTTCACGAGAAGACTCACGAGAACCACCAAAACCGCCTTGGCTACCATAACCACGGTTTTGTCCACCCTGGTTAGAGCCACCAAAGTTTCCATTATTGCCACCATAACCACCCTCACGAGGGTTACGAGCAATCTGGGCAGTAGCATAACGCAATGAAGGACCCACCTCATCGACTTCAATCTCCATAACGCTACGCTTTTCACCCTCGCGGGTTTCATAGCTGCGTTGACGAAGTCGACCAGTAACGATAACGCGCATTCCCTTTGTCAAAGATTCTGCGACATTTTCTGCCGCTTGACGCCATACGTTACATGAGATGAACATAGCCTCACCATCTACCCACTGATTAGTCTGTGCATCAAAACGACGCGGGGTAGAGGCAACACGGAAATTAGCCACAGCAGCACCTGCTGGGGTAAAGCGTAGTTCTGGATCGGCAACAACATTGCCAATCACAGTGATATTCACATCTCCTTGTGCCATGTTTCTTCCTTACCTTGATTATTGATTAACTGCCCATAGAAATTGTAGCTGGGAATTAATGTGCATAAAGGTGTGCGCGGATAAAATTATTTATCGCCGCGAAGCACCTTGGTGCGCAAAACGCTGTCGTTAAGGTTAAGAACACGGTCAAGCTCCTGAACGGTGCTGGACTCACAGCTGAGATTAAGCACAGCGTAGATGCCCTCTTCCTTCTTAGCGATTGGATATGCCAAACGGCGCTTACCCCAAATATCAACCTTGTCCACCGAACCGTTATCTTTACGGACGATCTCAAGGAACTTGTCTAGGGACGGGGCAACGGTGCGTTCATCCTGGGTTGGATCCAGAATAATCATAACTTCGTAGTGACGCACGGACCTCATCACCTCCTATGGTCTTGTAGTTCTTATCGGCCATAACCCTTTTGGCTATGGCAGGAGGATCGTTGCGTCAGCAACCTATCTAATGTAGCTAAGAAAAAGGCAAAAGTCTATTTATCGCGTTTTATTTGCTTTGGATTGGCGTCGAAAAGCAAAAAAGCTTTTCGACGTTATGGGCTACTAGCCACAAAAACTGCTAAACACACTGGGATAAGCGCGATGAATACTACTGCGACTCCAAAAAGCGACCACACCAATACCTGAGATTTTTTATACATGAAACAAGCAAAGGAACTACCAAAGCACAAGAATCCAATAAAAACGCTAGCGATAGTCCACAGCACAACCTCATCGACCATCTCTATGTCCTTTGCTGTACTTTCCACTAGGCTGCGCTATCGCTTCTCCAAGGGCAGGAGCAGAAATAGGGGCAGGGGCAGGAGCAGGGGCGAAAACACCACTCAATAGATCCACACCGCCATTATCGCGCAACACTACATCTTCTTTTTTAGAAATCATCTGCATAATGATTCCTACTGCAATCGCAATGACACAAATATCCCGACCAAGAATGAATAGATCAAGGAAATGCGCTGATACACCTTTGTTTTCCTTACCCATCATGTGCCACATCAGCACCAACCACGTCAGCGAATCAATAACACCCCACGTAAAGATCAAACGCCATTTCGGAAACGCTAACACAGCAAAGCACAACAACCAGAGAGAATACTGAGGACTCCACACTTTATTGACTAATAAAAAGGCAGCAATAATGAGATAAGCAAGCTCAGCTACACGAGGCTGTCGGGACACACGCAACCCAAAGATGAAGATCGCTAAACACGCACAAACAAAAAGACCGGAACTTACTACATTAAGCACAGCATGGTTGCCCGCAGAGCCAAAACCCTGCCACGGGGTTTCTCGGTAAAATACCGCATAGAGCGTTGTCCATTCCCAACCACGCTCAGAATTGAGGCGGAAAAATTCTTTCCACGCCTGCGGATATTTCAACATGATAGGCACATTGACGACTAACCATGTGCCCACCGCAGCCATAGTCATAGTAAACATCGGCATAAAGCGCTTCGTGCGAATCGCCACAATCAGATACGCACCCAAAAGATAGAGTGGCCATAATTTTAAGGACACGCCAATACCAATAAACACACCAGCCCATAGAGGTTTTTTCCTGGCCACAAACCATACTGCCAGCATAGCTGCGGCAATTGACGGAATATCCCAATTGGTAAAAGCATGCGCAATGAGCAGGGGAGAGCACGCAACCACGAGACTATCCCACACTCGGTTACCGCATAATTGCGCCACGATCCATAAAATCAGCAGCCACAAGAATCCATAGCAGATGGCGGTAATGGAAAAATAGACCGCTACCTCACTAATTTTGAGTGGAATATGGCGAACAAGTGGATAAACGATATGAGTAAGCGAGGCCATAATCCATTGGAATATGCCAGTTAACACCGGATACTCCATATAGCGAGTAACCCCATCGTCTACCCAAGAATACGCATAGGGGAAACCGGAATGATCGAGTCCTCTACCAGAATAAAGCGGGACAATATCGTTATAACAAGCAGAGACGTACTGTCTATTATTTATCCACGACGACCGCACAATGCCATTATCGAGCCGACCCTGTAAACAAGGCGCCTTCGCTAAAAACCCGGCGCTAAGCATCCCTAACCCTAATGCGAAAATTACTCGCAGCGGGCTAAACAGCCTTTGCGTGCCTACGACGGCAAACCGCCCTAGTGCGCCGCCAAGAAAAGTATGCAATCCTGCCGCCGAGTTATCAGCATGGAGAACCTGAACGCGATATCGTGGATCACCAATTTTTCCTGGCACTAATCGAGCTGGTGGTCGAGAATCATTCTGCTCACGCACTTGTCGACGCATAGTGGTCATGCGTTCAGTTCTCCTTCATTCAAGCAGTTATACAAAACTTATCGGCTCATACAGCCGTGACATCATCCTAGATTCTAACCGCCACCTAGTAATTCTTGCAGGATGTCTAAGCCGCCTTGATCCTGTTCTCCAGTATTGGCTCCGCCACCAGTGCCACCAGTGCCACCTGTTCCACCTGTTGCTCCGCCGCCGGTTCCAGTGCCGGCACCAGTGCCAGTTCCACCACCTGCACCGGTACCGCCAGTTCCAGTCGTAGTACCCGTGCCGCCTTGGGTTATGCCAGTTCCGCCACCTGTATTGGTAAGATCAGTCGTATCTGTTGCTGCGGAATCTTGCGGAGCAGGATCATTAGCGGAATTAGTTGTTCCCGATGTACTAGAAGAATTACTGCTTGAGCTGGAGTTAGAACTCGTAGCCTTAGAGCTTGAGCTACCCGAGTTACTTGGCGCGGTGCCATAATATACCTTTGCGCTATACCCTAAGGACATAGGGGAGCGGAAAGACATTACTTCTTCGTCTTCTAATGCGTTGTCAAGAATATCTTTCCATGTTGAGGCAGGTAAACCAGAGCCGTACATTAATCCGCCCCAGGAATTAAAAATGGCAGATCCATCAGCTGTACCTACCCATACTGCGGTAGACAATTGCGGAGTCGCACCAATCATCCACGCGTCTTTATTATTCCCAGTATCGCCAAGCTGCACAGTTCCTGTCTTGGCAGCAGAAGGACGACCACCAGCAAGGGCATTATAGCCTGACCAATTAGCAATCGGCGCCATTGCATCGAGCACATTGCTTGCTACTTTTTCGCTCACTCGACGCTCACCAGGAGAGTTTTCATGCTGATAAAGCAGATCGCCATTAGCGTCCTCGACCTTTTCGACGAAATACGTATCGTGATAAACGCCCAAGTTTGCCAGAGTAGCTAAGGCATGAGCCATATCAATCGGACGGGTTTGATACTGACCGAGGATAATGCCTTCATAAGGTTGGGCACCATTTTCTGTTAATGTCTCTGGGATGCCTGGCAAAGAACGCGCAACGCCAAGAGCATGAGCCATATCGGCAGTATCTTGAGTGCCATTGGCAAGATCTTCTTGGAGCCGAAGGAAACTCGTATTGTAAGAGTTCTTTAAGGACTCTTTGATGGTACAAGAGCCACAACCTGAATCACCATCATTATTAGTAACGGTAATACCACCAGGGAGCTGGAAAGGCGCAGAACTGTAATACGCAGAAGTAGGAATACCTTGTTGTACTGCCGCAGCTAATCCAAAAATCTTGAATGAGGAACCAGTCTGCAAAGCAGCATTAGCGAAGTCGAAACCAGTAGCTTCTTCACCGCCATAATAACCACGTACCGCACCTGTTGCCGGTTCTACAGATACCGCTGCCATCCGAAGATTCTCATTCTCGCCAGATAGGTTTTCTTCCACGGCATCTAATGTTGCTTGCTGAGTTTTAGGGTCAATAGTGGTGGTTACTCTCAAACCTTTAGTATCAATATCATCTTGAGTAATGCCCAAAGCAAGAAGTTCCGCACTGACTTGGTTTTTAATATGCCCATTGGTCCCTTCTGCCTGTGCAGAGGTTTGACTAATTGCTGGGTCCAGGGTTTCAGGATAAACCAATCCAGCACGCACATTTTGATCTAACCAACCAGAAGATACCATGCCGTCGAGCACATAGTTCCATCGTTGTTGTGCTTCTTCGATATTGACCCAAGGATCCAATTGGCTTGGTCGCTGAATTGCAGCAGCTAATACCGCTGCTTGTTCGACGCTTAACTCAGCCGCTGGGATACCAAAATATGCACGAGCAGCTGCTTCGATTCCATAGGAGTTACGCCCAAAATAGATGGTGTTGAGATAGGCTTCGAGCACTTGATCCTTGGACCATTCTTGGGACATCTTGACCGAATACACGAGCTCTTTTGCCTTACGGCTGTAGGAGCGTTCATTACCAACTACCGCATTCTTTACATACTGCTGGGTGATCGTCGAACCGCCACCGGCAGAGTCATTGCCAGTGAGCTGCCCCCATACTGCGCGACCAAAACCGGTGAACGAAAACCCAGAGTTAGTGTAGAACTCTCGATCTTCTGCAGCAAGAACGGCGTGTTTAGTGGTATCCGACAATTGCGATACTTTGATCTCACTGCGATTACCCTCGGGTGGAACAATGCGCGCTAATTCTAACTTGGAGTCCGAAGCGTAGATCTCAGTAATCTGCTTGGTTTCTAACTCGCCCGGCTCAGGTACATCGGCAAGAATATACGCCACTATGAATGTGACAATGGGCACAAGGATGACAGCAAGAATGACACTCAGCAAAGAAAACTTCAGCCAGCGCCTAGAACTTTTCTTTACTTTATGCTGTGCTCTACCTTTTCTTTTAGGTGACGAACCAGATGTTTTTGATCTCTTATTTTCGGTCACTAGATCTGCACTTTCTGCTCTGTCATTACTGTCTTTACTATTTTCATCGGCCATTGTAAGCCCTATTCCTCATGTCGTGTAGCCACTGCTTCTTCAAGCACATGATTCCACCTACAGACAGGACACACTTCTACAGTGTGGATGGAAAAGCTTTTCCCCTTTTCGACGTACTCCTGTATTTCTTTGAGAGTACGTGCACTTGAAGAAATTCTGCCTAACTCATCGCCATAGACCCAATACACAAATAATAACTGATTGTTGGCACAGATAGGGCATTGATAAGGTGCTGAAAAGCCATGATGCTGTGCAGCAGTAACCAGGATAAAGTCAGCATCACATATTTCTTCACGACGAATATGCCCACCACGCCACGCTTGGAGCACCTGCAATCGCTGCAACTTATGCGAAATGACATTACAAAACTGAACTGACTTCGTTCTCATCGTTGCTTTGCCCATAGCTGTGTACACCCTCATCGGCTTTGCTGTATCTTGGTTTTATCCTGCTAGTTAATATACTCAATTTTATTTTTCTGATTTTCTTCTAATAGAATTACTGAAAAAATACTATCGAAAGCAAAAACAGCTAAACTACAGAGCATGTCTAATTTAACCCCATACGAAATTGCGGCACTTATCCGTCCAGCACTGACAAAACTGCATGTGCTTTATTTCCGTGTCGCCGAACATTCCGACCTCTCAGGTCCACAATTAACCATCATGACACTCCTGGCAGAGGAAGGTCCTCAACGCATTAGCAGCATCGCTAAAGCAGAGGGCATCCGAATGCCTACCGCTTCTAACGCGCTCCACCAACTCGAAGAGCGTGGCATGATTGAACGCACTCGTGATGAAACCGACCGACGCGGTGTACGCGTACGGTTAACCCAACTCGGCACCCAAGAACTAGAACGAGTAGGGCAGGAGCGCAATAAATACCTCGCGGATATGCTTTCTTCGCTCAACCAGAATCAACTAAGCCAATTAGAAAAACTGGCAGACATCATTAACGAACTTGCTGATTCCTATTCTGGCGCTGAGTCATCCGTCGAAAAGCGTTAGTCTGCCGCCTCACCCGTTATTCCGCTTAGTTCACTTCGCTAGAGAGACTTATGGAAACTAGCCTTAGCCATTGTCCACTGCGCATACTCGTCGCGTGGTCACCTGCCGATTCCAGCACAGACGCCATTGAAATGGCAGCCTGGCTCGCGCGTACTGCCGATGTAAAAATACGATGCATCACCACCTTGCTACGCCCGTGGCCATCAACTGTCATAGCACGTCTAGGCAGCAAATATCGCAAATGGCTCAAGAAAGAATCTGAACGTCTCCAAAAAACAGTGCACAGCGAACTACTGCGAGCGGGAATTAAAGAAAGCCAGCTCAGCAAGCACTTTTCTGTGCTTGCCGACGGCACCAATGAGGCAACACTGCTCAATCAAGCCGCTAAAGACTTCAAGGCAGATCTCATCGTCCTCAGTTCTGGGGTAGCCACCCCTAGAAGTCGGTTTCGGCTGGTTTCTACTGCCGACTCTCTCTACCGCTCTTCTTCCACTACGTTGGGGCTGGCACCCCTTTCGCCAAAATTATCAAAACGCGGCGTAACCCGTATTAACTTCGGGCATATCAGCGAAAATGACTCCCCCGAAGGCTTATATCAAGCAGCGCAACTAGCACATTCTTGGAAAATACCACTGAGAATCCTCTCACTATCTCCTAGTGAGTTCGGTGAAAGTGTTATCTCAGAGCGTCTCGAACTACCGCATGAGCTCACGATGGAATGGCATGAAAATACCCTCGCCAACCTCGATAGACTCAGCGATAAAGTGCATGAGCACTTTCCAGATGTGGTTATCGAAAGCGACATCGGCTCCGGCATTGGTTGGGCCGGCGCTTTCGACGGCGTGAAATGGAAAAAAGGCGATTTGCTCTGCCTTGGTGCCACACCTCAAGGAACAGTGGAACGCGTACTCATTGGCTCACATACTGCAGAGATTCTCCCTCATAGCAAAGTTCCTATCATTATGTTCCCCTATGCTTGCCATCAGGAGACATCTCAAATACACCACATACCTGCACAAGAAAACAGTGGTAATAGTGGTAATGAAAGTGCCACCACTATTTAGGAAGAAGAGGAGTATCAGTTCCAATGAATGCTGCTCACCAGGATAAACCAAAAACAATAGTAATCACGGGGGCAAGCCAAGGAGTTGGTCTAGCCCTCACTCAGCTTTTAGCTACCCGTAGCTGGCATATTCACGCACAATATCGCAGTGCTATACCCGAACTTGATGCTGATATTGCCCAGCATATTACCTGGTGGCAAGCAGATTTCTCTCGCGGGGACTCAATTGCTATCCCACAGGTAGACACCGTAGATGCGCTTAATCATTGCGCGGGAGTAGCTGTTCTTGGCGCGTGTGCTCACACCGCACATGAACAATGGGCGCAGCATATGAATATCAATTTCCATGCCCCTATCAACCTCACAAATGCACTATTGCCGCAGCTACGTCATGCTCATGGCCATGTGGTCTATATCAACTCTGGGGCAGGGCTGCATACTCACCCGCAATGGGGAGCATATTCCGCTAGTAAACACGCAGCGCGTGCCTGGTGTGAAGCATTGCGTCAGGAAGAACCGCAGCTACGAGTGTCCTCGATTTATCCTGGTCGTATTGATACGCAAATGCAACGATCAATCGTCGCACAGGAAGGAAAAGAATACCATGCAGATTCTTTCTTACGTGCCGATACCGTCGCAAAGTCTATTCTCCATCTGCTTGATACCCCGCACGATGGAGTCATTCATGACTTAATGATCCGCCCCCATAACTAGCAGGATGGAAATATGAGCCCCTTTGAGTATCCCATCCTGGAACCAGACCAGCCAGAACATCCAGAAAATGATTTGCGATCTGATGCTGATTACGCCAACCGCTATCGACCACAACCACAAACTTTTGATGAGCTAGCGGATCAACCTGACCCCGTGGCACAAGCAGCAGCCAATAAGCGTTCCACAAAGCAAGCAATAATTTTTGCCTGTTTCATTCCACTACTTACTGCTGTTCTTTCTCTGCTCAGCGCAATGTTCATCCGCCACTTAGGTGGTATCCGCTGCGAGAGTAACCAAGCAGTATGGTTATGTACTCATGCGGCACAGGTTTGGTGGCCAATCCTTACCAGTGCCATTCCGGTAAGTGGCACTCTGATCTGCGCATACATTACCTACCACAAGTATAAAAACTATCTGCGGTGGCGCCCGTGGATGGGAACCTTTTGGGCGCTTATCACTTTCAGCATGGTCTGGATGACCTCAGTGCTACAAATCAGCATCACCGCACACTAAACGCAACGAAGGGCTGCCTGCAAATCAGCCTATTCTGCATTGCTTGCTGCTACTTCTTTTTCTTTCTGCGCAAGTTCTGCAGCAACCTCAGCGCACTCTTCTTTACCGCAATGACGAGTCTCAATGTTGTCGAAACAATCACGACACATCAACACTAAATCGCGACAAGTGTTTTCATTGACACAGTGATCAAATTTATTAGTTGGCTTACCACATTTACAATGCCCAAGCTGCACGAATCCTGGATCTTCGACACCAGCACCAAACTCCATGTGCATTCTCTTGTCAAAGACGTAGAGGGAGCCTTCCCACAGTCCATTGTTGCCATAGCGCTCACCATAGCGAACAATGCCACCATCAATTTGATAAACCTCCTTGAACCCACGATTAATCATGAGCGAGGAGAGAATTTCACAACGAATACCACCAGTACAATAGGAAATAACTGGCTTGTCTTTCATCCAATCATATTTCCCAGATTCTAACTCACGGATAAAGTCGTGAGTAGTTTCCACATCAGGAACGACCGCATTCTTGAACTTACCGATTTCTGCTTCCATCGCATTACGTCCGTCGAAGAACACAACTTCATCGCCTCGTTCTTCAACTAATTGGTTCACCTGCTCTGGTTTGAGGTGCACACCACCACCGACGACGCCCTGCTCATCCACTTTCAACTCATCAGGCGCGCCAAAGGCAACGATTTCATCGCGTACTTTTACCGATAGGCGAGGGAAGTCGTCGGCACTGCCCTCTGACCACTTGAATGAGGTTTTATAAAAAGGTGCATACTCCCTGAACCGCTTGACATAGGTTTTGCAGGCTTCAATATCGCCGCCGACGGTGCCGTTAATGCCATGCTTAGAGATGAGGATACGCCCTTTGAGCCCCAACAAAGTACAGAGTTCGCGCTGCCATAGCATCAATGCTTTGGGATCCGCGATCGGGGTAAATTTGTAATACAGCAGAATTTTGTCATCAGTCACATGCTTATTCTAGCGCGCTAAGCGCGTAGCATATATTTCATGCCCGAGGGACACGTTATTCACAAGCTCAGTCACGACCTTAACCATGCCTTTTGCCATAGCTCACCACTGGTCAGCTCACCGCAAGGACGTTTCGCACACGAAGCACAACTACTCACTAACCATCCTTTTGTGCGCGCCTCTGCCTGGGGAAAGCATTTATTTCTGGAGTTTGAGAATGACTCACCCACGCATATTGTTCACATTCATCTTGGGCTTATCGGTAGTTTTCGTTTTGAGCCACGCGAGCACACCCCTGGTCATATTCGATTAAAAATTGATACCCAGACAATAGGGATATTCTCTCTGCGCACTTGCGCGGTCCACAATGGTGTCGACTCATCAGCGACCAAGAACAACACATAGCTACAACTAAACTCGGTATTGATCCTTTGCGCGCAGATACCCGCACCGAGCATATTGCGAAAATTAGAGAAAAGGTCATGCGCTCACAGCGCAGTATTGCTTCACTGCTGATGGATCAAAAATTATTTGCTGGTGTGGGCAATATCTATCGTGCTGAAACCCTATTCCGATTGCGGATTAACCCTTTTACGCCCGGAGCCCAGCTGAGCGCTTTCGACGATATCTGGCAGGATCTCGTCTTTTTGATGAATGAGGGGGTTAAGACAGGCAGGATAGATACGGTTCGCCCAGAACATACCCCCCAAGCAATGAATCGCCCACCGCGCAAAGATGATCACGGTGGGGAAGTGTATGTGTATCGTCGACAGCTGTTACCCTGCTATATCTGCGCAAGCCCTATTGCGCACACAACTGTGGAAGGCAGGAATCTATTTTGGTGCCCAACCTGCCAAAACACTAATTCTTAGCGATGGCAATGCGGTCTAAGAGGGTGCGCTGAGTCTCGTTGAAATTATCATCGGCAATGACAATTAACTGGGCGCGACCATCAGGTAGCACAGGTCCCCAGGATAATGCTTCCACATTGTCAATGGGGTCGGTGCCGTCGTTTTTGAGCATTGAGGCAAAGTCAAAAACTAATTCTTTTTTCACTGGGACTTCAGTGCCGTCGAGAGCGCTGCGCCCAAGCACATTGGTCGCGCCGTCGAGGGTGATGCGGTAGATTTCGCCTAAGTTGCCATTGTCTGGGATATAACCGCGCTCGATGATATAGAAACTGCCGTCATTAGCTGCGATAATTTCAGAAGGTCCGCGAAGTTTCGAGTGTGGATAACGCGGTCCAATCTCTACAACATATTCCGCAATTGCTTCGCCCTTGCTCAAGGAGTATTGGGTCAATCGCACTTTCATGCCGTGTTCTTCGGTATTTTGTTCACCGTCTTGTATGAGTGTTCCCTCATTGATGGTCATAAGAATGTCATCGTTGCCGTAAATGCGGGTGAGCCCTTCATTGGCTTGATTATGTGAAATACCCATTTTTCCATCTGGGGTTGGCGCATGATATGCCGGCGCTGCTATACGACGTAACTCTTTGCCCTGTTGATCGCTAATGATGATGCCTGGTGCAATGAAGTTACCGTCTTTTGCCCATCCTTCGGTGGTCCACGCTAGGGTGCCGTCGGGAAGCAAACGGATTGATTCTGGGTCTACTGACTCTTTAGGGTATGGGTTTCCTTGTGGGTCGTGCAGCATGATGGTGTCTGTGACCTTGATTTTGTCATTAGCATTGTAGTCTGCGGGGATGGTCATGCGGTACATCCGAGATTTGCCAGTTGAGTCATCGCTAAGCGCCATGTATTCATCGCCGCCGAGGTGAGTAAGCCCGGAGATACCACCGAAGCCTTCTGCTGGTTCTCCTAGGTCAATGGTGGAAAGTAGTTCGCCAGTGTATTTTTCCTCAGCCTGAGCTGTGCCAGTAGCAAAGGTTAATTGTGCGGTAGCAATAAGACCAATAGTTGTGGCTGCGAGTGTTGATACAATGCTTTTTCGGTTCATAAGCGCTAAGCCTAGGATCTCTGAGTAAAACTTATGTGAATACTGTGTGCATTCTTGTAGAAATATCCTTGCAAAAATTATCTTGCACGGTACTCAGAAAATTGTGAGGCACCAAGCTCAATGCCTAGCGCCTCACATCCAGTGTCTCAAGGGTTCCACGGGGTTATTTGACCACAAAGTTAATCATGCGTCCTGGCACCACAATGCTCTTAATGAGTTGCTTACCTGAGATTTGCGCCTGCACACTCTCATTATCGAGTGCTACCTGGGCAATCTGCTCTTGGGTG
The DNA here is from genome assembly GCF_007904105.1 of Corynebacterium sp. sy039. Classification (NCBI taxonomy): domain Bacteria; kingdom Bacillati; phylum Actinomycetota; class Actinomycetes; order Mycobacteriales; family Corynebacteriaceae; genus Corynebacterium; species Corynebacterium sp. sy039. The sequence continues at coordinate 2,196,722 of NZ_CP042325.1, forward strand.
GCATCAGCCGGAACCATGACTCGTGCTCGAACTTTTCCATTGATCTGCACAGGTAGTTCAATTTCATCATCCTTGAGCCAGCGTTGTTCATGCGTCGGGAAGGCTTGGAATGTGATGGTGTCTTGGTGGCCAATTCGTTGCCATAATTCTTCAGCAATATGTGGCGCAATAGGAGCAACCATGATGATCAGTGGTTCTACTGCAGCGCGTGGTACCCCATGTGGATAGGTTTTGGTGAGGTAATTGACGTACTCAATTTCCTTTGCTACCACGGTGTTTATCCGCAAGTTGTCATAGTCGTCACGAATACCAGCAATACTGCGGTGCAGTGCTTTATTGTCTTGGTCGCTTAGTTCAGCGTCGATAAGCGTGGTATTGCCAGTATTTTCATCAACAACAAGACGCCAGAGTCGTTGTAGGAATCGTTGCGCACCGACGACGTCTTTTGTCGCCCACGGGCGAGAGGTATCCAATGGTCCCATTGCCATCTCATAAACGCGCAGGGTATCAGCACCAAAGTCACGACAAATGTCGTCGGGAGCAACGGCATTCTTGAGCGATTTACCCATTTTTCCATATTCTTGGCTGACCTGTTCGCCCTGATAGTAGAAGGCACCGTCTTTTTCTTCTACCTCTGCTGCCGGCACATAGACACCCCGAGCATCAGTGTAGGCATAGGCTTGGATATAGCCTTGGTTATACAGACGTCGATAAGGTTCCCTTGAGCTAACAAACCCTAGGTCAAAGAGCACTTTATGCCAAAAACGTGCATAAAGCAGGTGCAATACAGCGTGCTCGACACCACCAACATAGAGATCTACACCACCTGGATCATTGCTGCCGTATTTCTCTGGCTGCGGACCAGTCCAATAGCGCTCATTGTCAATGTCACAGAACTTCTCTGAGTTATGTGGATCAATATAACGCAATTGGTACCAAGAAGACCCTGCCCATTGGGGCATGACATTGGTATCACGTGTGTATTTTTTCAGACCGTCACCAAGATCAAGCTCCACATTGACCCATTCTTCTGCCTTTGCTAGTGGTGGCTGTGGTTCAGAATCTGCGTCCTCGGGATCGAAAGATACTGGTTTATAGTCGGCAACCTCAGGCAATTCGATTGGCAACATCGACTCAGGTAGCGCGTGTGCTAAACCATGCTCGTCATAGACGATAGGGAAGGGCTCTCCCCAATAGCGTTGGCGAGCAAAGAGCCAATCGCGCAATTTATATTGGATTTTTTCCTCACCATAGTCGTGAGCCACTAACCAATCGATTACCTTGGCAATGGCTTGGGTCTTATCCAAACCGTTGATGTCGAGTCCACGTTCATTGGCAGAGTTAATGTGGGCATTATCGTCGATAAATGCTTGTTGAGAAATGTCACCTTCTACCACGGGGGTAATAGGCAAGCCGAACTCTTGGGCAAATTCATAATCACGCTGGTCATGGGCAGGAACTGCCATCACTGCACCAGTGCCGTAGCCGAGCAACACGTAGTCACTGATAAATACTGGAATCTCTTTGCCATTAACGGGATTTACGGCGTGAACACCCAGGTAGACACCGGTTTTTTCTTTATTCTCCTGGCGCTCAACATCACTTTTAGCAGCAATAGCTTTGCGATACTGAGCCACAGCAGCACGGGGATTGTCCTGTCCAAAAGTCCAGCGTGCATCACAATCGGCATAGGCTGAGTCGGTATTCGCCGCAGCCAATAGCTCATCAACTAATTCATGCTCTGGTGCAAGAACAAGGAAACTAGCCCCAAATAGGGTATCTGGTCGGGTCGTAAAAACAGTGATGTCATGTTCGAGAGCGCTAAAACGCACGTGCGCACCCCGGGAACGACCAATCCAGTTGCGCTGCATACTCTTTACCTTGTCTGACCAATCAAGATCATCAAGGTCGTCGATAAGCCGATCAGAGTATGCGGTAATACGCATCATCCATTGAGAAAGATTCTTTCTGAACACAGGGAAATTACCCCGCTCAGACCGCCCGTCGGGAGTGACCTCCTCATTGGCGAGCACTGTACCCAAACCTGGGCACCAATTAACCGTGGAATGGCTGCGATAGACCAAACGGAAACTATCGACGACTTTGCGTTGCTCAACTGGATCTAGCTCGCTATATGGCGCGCTGAACCCTTCCGGCACTGCCATCTCCCCCGACTCTAATAAGGGAATCAACTCACTAATGGGACGAGCTTTTTGCTGCTGCTTATCAAACCATGAGTTAAAAATCTGTAAGAAAATCCACTGAGTCCACTTATAAAACTCTGGATCAGTCGTGGTTACTTTACGACGACGATCATGCCCAAGACCAAGCTGGTTAAGCTGACGCTCCATGTTTTCGATATTGGTCTGCGTCGTCGTGCGTGGGTGAGTGCCTGTTTGGATTGCATATTGCTCTGCAGGCAAGCCAAAAGCATCATAACCCAAGGTATGCAATACATTTTTGCCGAGCATTCGGTTAAAACGAGCATAGACATCTGTGGCAATATACCCCAATGGGTGCCCCACATGGAGTCCAACTCCGGAAGGGTAGGGGAACATATCCTGAACGAAGAGTTTATCTTGAGCCAGCTGCTGTTTCGTTGCACCTGTGTTTTCCGCAAGATCGCCTACTGGGTTTGGCGCATTAAAAGTACCATTATCGATCCAGTATTTTTGCCATTTGCGTTCAATTTCACCAGCTATTTCTGCGGTATAACGACACTGTGGCGCAGCAGAAGTAGCAGTATTTTCTTTCGTTTCAGTCATGGGTAAATAGTTTAGTCGAGTCTTGATGGAGATGTACCAGGCACAAAGTCAAAGCCGCAATATACCGCAATATACCTTAAGCCTGTCCTTGAACTAGCCAAAGATACCCAAGCACAGCAACAGCCGCAGCAAAAGCGCGAAAACCCAAAAGAAAAATGCGCAACATGAAGGGAAAACCACATTATGCCCCTAAAATGTGGGTAAAATCTGCAGGCAATTTTAGGGATGTGCAGGGCATATAATAATTTTTATGATTACAGATTGGACTCGATATACCTCAATATAGCTACACCATAAGCTACACCTATGCAGCAGATAAGGAGTGCTTCCGGTCATGGCAACAGCTCAGCCCACTTCTAAAAAAGTATTTCGCCAAGTAGAACACAAGAGAATGCTCTTTGCGCATATCGTACCCAATTGGTACGCAAGCGTCATGGGAACGGGAATCGTCGCTAATGCTGCGGCAACATTACCGCTACAATTTCCTGGGTTACATACTTTTGGCTTTATTATGTGGCTACTCGCAGTATTGATTTTCCTTGCTGTGACTATTGCTACAACTCTGCACTGGTTTATGTTCCACGAACGTGCCTCAGCACACCACACACATCCTGTATTCCAACATTTCTATGGTGCGCTACCGATGGCGATTTTGACTATCGGAGCTGGTTTTCTTATTTACGGCAAAGAGATTTTTGGAATAACTATTGCTTCTCATATCTCCATCGCACTGTGGAGCATTGGTACCATTCTTGGCTTAGCCACTGCCATTATCGTCCCTTATTTCTGGTTTAATCGCACTGCTTCTGCCCAGCAAGCAGGAATTGAGGGGGCTTTTGGTGGTTGGCTGATGTCTATTGTGCCCCCTATGGTTTCTGCTGCACTCGGTCCTGCGCTTATTCCATACCTGCCACAAGGTCAGTGGCAAGAAACACTCCTATGGTGTTGCTATGGAATGTTCGGTATTTCGTTAATGACTGCCGTGCCTATCATTGTGCTCCTCATTGCTAAATTGGGACTCCACGGTCCAGGCCCAGTGGGAATGGTTCCCACCCTATTCATCGTGCTTGGCCCATTAGGGCAATCTGTTACCGCCGTCGGTAATATGGCGGAAAAATCGACAATTGTAGTAGATGAATCTACCGCAGAGATTTTGCAAATTTTTGGGCAAATATACGGTATGGCAGTGCTCGGTTTTGCGTTGCTCTGGACAGCAATCGCTGTGCTTATCACCTTCCATGCCGCACGCAATGGCATGAATTTCTCCCTTACTTGGTGGTCTTTTACCTTCCCAGTTGGTACGTGTGTCACCGGCTTTAGTGTTATGTCACGCCATATAGACATCGCCGTGCTCGATTTTTGGGCAGTGGTCTACTATGGCCTTCTTGTAGTGGCGTGGTTTATTGTTGCAGCACGCACCTTCCATGCGTCGATAATTACCGGTGCGCTATTGCTACCACCAAAGTAATATGCGTTTTACCGCTATGGCTAGGCAACTGGATGAAACTATGTCTAGCCTTGTGTTTTCTCAACTAAATCAGCTACCCGACGAATATCCCGCCCCAAAATTTCACTTACTCGCAATGCCCAGGGGACGGTGAGCCCAGCATGAGTGAGCAAATTTTGGTCAGCGAGAATTGTCCGAGTTTCTCCCATGCGCAACGTACCATCCGTCAAAATGGCAACACGATCGGCAATTTCATAAGCAAAATCGACGTTGTGTGTTGCAAAAATAATCGTCGTGCCGGCTTGTGCTAGCTCATCTATGAACCCACGCACTGCCTCTTGGCCTTCCGGGTCTAAGCCAGCAGTTGGCTCGTCTAATACTAATACTGCTGGTTGCATTGCTAAAGCCCCAGCGAGACTGACTCGTTTCCGCTGCCCAAAAGATAAATGGTGTGGTACGTGGTTGGCATATTCGACAAGTCCTGTACGTATCAAGGCAGATTCAACTCGCTGTGCTACCTCTTCCTCAGATAAACCCAAGTTAATGGGACCATAAGACACATCAGCGCTAACTGTTGTGGAAAAAATTTGTTCATCAGGTTCTTGGAGTACAAGCTGAATGGCTCGACGTACTCTATCGCGTCCTGCACGGTGATAACTATATGGTTGCTCGTTAAGAAATACTGTCCCGGAATCTGGTTTCCATGCCCCCGCGATAATACGGAATAATGTGGATTTACCTGCACCATTGCGTCCGAGCAACGCAATAACTTCACCCGGGTGTGCCCAAAAATTTATCGCGCGCAATACTTCGGTGTGTTCGTGGCTAAACGACACATTATCAATCCGAATAATCGGCGGGTTTTCTGGCATATTTTTGTCCTATCGCGCTCATATACTTGCAGCAATAATAAAACCAAAAAGCACACTAATGGCAATAATGCGGATCACATTTGCCTGACGTCGGGGCAGCATGACCTGCATTGCCGTTGGATCGGCGCGCAACTCCAAACCTGCGCCAAGATTGCGTGCCTTTGTAAAAGAAATCACAAAGAGCGAAGCTGCTTGAGCTGCCGCCGACTGCACCATACGCCGCTTATTACTATGCCCTAAGCGTAACGCTTGAGCTTGCCACATTGACTGCGCCGTGGTCAGCATAATACTAATCATGCGATACATGAGCATAATGACATAGCACAAGGTCTGTGGCAGCCCTATTCTACCCAGCCAAGCAATCACTTCCGCTAGGGGAGTGGTCAAGCTAAAGAGCACCACCGCCGCAGAAGCAATCACACTTCGACAAAGTAAGAGTGCTGCACGCTGTAGACCTGCGTCGATAAGCTCAATGCCATGCAGGCTCAAGCGAAATATCAGCGGCAAAACACCCAGCGCGATAAAAAAACTCAACGCACTCATGGTGGCACAGAACAGGCTCAGTGGCACCTGCGTTCTCAGTACCAATAGTCCCAGGCAGAGCGCACATAGCGGCAATGTCGGCAGCGGTGCAAGCCCAATACTTAGCACAACAAACCCAAAGAATAAAAAGGCTTTTTCCCCAACACTACGCTTTGCCCAGGGATTACGTACAGCTGCTTTTTCTAGTGGATTCACAATATCTATGTGTCTTTATGCACTTTCGACGCACTACCTGCGCGTTCTTTAGCGCGCCCCCGATACACGCCGAGTGTGTATCCCACCACGCCTGCGCCTAAGGCTGCTTGGAGTGCAAATAAGCCGGACTCTACTTCACCGGGTAGCTCACCAATAATCGACTGGAACCACGGCTGATAATCAGGAGAATACTGCGTGATAATTTCTTCTGCACCATCATCAGTACCGCCAAAGGCTTCTTCACCAGCAGAATTAGTGGAATGAATCATAAAGGGCAAAACAGCAATAACAATAATAAGCGCGATAAGCCCCAAAGATACCCATGTTGATTTTTTCATTATGCTGACACCTCTTGGTTAGGAGTAGGCTGCGCTGTCTCCTCTATGCTCTCTGATGATGTCATAACACCCAGACGGATCAACTCAGCAGCAGCGATACTCTTTAGTGCTCGGATAATCAGTACCGTAACAATAGCTTCAATAAGCGCCAATGGCAGCTGCGTGGGAGCATAGAGTGCCAAAAAGGAACCTAATGCTGAGAAGAAATTGCCACCATGATGCGCCAATGCAAGTTGGGTAGCAGTAACCATGTAGGTAGAAATATCGGCGAAAAATGCGGCACCGAAAATAGCTACTTCTATCCCGATCTTTGCTTTTCTCAGTGCCGACCAGCACGCATAGCCCACCCACGGACCAACTATTGCCATGGAAGTCACATTGGCACCCAAAGTAGTAATGCCACCGTGAGCTAGTAATAATGCCTGAAATAGCAGCACTATTGTTCCAATAAAGGCCATGACTGGGGGCTTGAATAATACTGCCCCCAGTCCAGTGCCAGTGGGGTGAGAGGAAGAACCTGTAACAGAGGGGATTTTTAATGCACTCAGAACAAAACTGAAAGCACCAGCGGCTCCTAAGAGCAATCCTGTTTCTGGTTGTTCTTTTACTTGTTTATGCACACAATAAGCACCATAGGCAACAAAAGGTGTGGCTACCGCCGTCCACCCTATTGCGTGTGAGATTGGCAAGAATCCTTCTGCAATATGCATATGCTCCAACTTTCGATCGGCACCCGAGTCCTCGCAGGTGATAACGCTATATGTGCCATAGTCGGTCTCCTGGCTTTAAGGCGATAACGCGTGAGCCTTCCCATTGCATACGCAACAGTGGCTGGCCAATACCGTGACGCGTTATGTCGCAAGTATTCAATGCTTATTGATACTTATTACCTCATACAGTGGCGAGGTCCGCTGTCGGATTCGCACCGACATTCCCGTTCACTACGACGACATCAACTATAAACCATAGTCACACTCTTATGCACCACCGGTGTACTGTAGGATCGATCAGGAAAGTGATGAGAACAAGACAAAGGTACAAGCTCAGTGCTTTTGATAGAGTGATTTTCCTTGATACTGAGCATCACTGGTCACCCATACTCCCAGATTGCGGAAAATACCTTCATCGACTGAGCCAAGGATGGTCGTCGTATGCACATCAACACCGCGAAGATTCTTAAGTTGCTCCAGTGCAGCTCGAGCATGAGGATCACTAGAAGCAGACACTGATAACGCAATGAGCACCTCGTCGGTGTGCAAACGCGGATTCACACTACCCAAATGCTTTGTTTTGAGATTCTGAATTGGCTCAATGGCAGCAGGAGAAAGCAAGTGCTGCTCATCAGGTATGCCGGCTAGATATTTCAATGAATTGAGTAACATAGCAGCGCAACATCCTAGTAGGGCAGAGGTGCGCCCTGTGATAATCGTTCCATCGGCAAGTATGGCTGCACACGCTGGTTCCTGTGTTTGCGCTGCCCGTTCACGTGCGATAGTAATAATCCGCCGCTGTTCTATACCAATATCTGCTTTTGCCATTATTTGCGCGGCACGCTCGGAGATCGCACTGCTATGCCCATATCGCACCTCATCGACGCGTGCTTTTGCATAACGACGAATAATCTCTTGCTGGCTCGCCTGCCTGCATACTTGATCATCGGTAATGCAAAAACCAGCCATATTGACTCCCATATCAGTAGGGGATTGATAAGGTGTTTTGCCGGTTAAGCGCTTAAGTAGTGACTTGAGCAGGGGAAATGCCTCAACATCGCGATTATAATTCACACTCGACGTGCCATAGGCGCTCAGATGAAAATGGTCAATGACGTTAGCGTCAGCCAAATCCACTGTTGCTGCCTCATAAGCCAGGTTGACTGGATGTTCAAGGGGGAGATTCCATATTGGAAAAGTCTCAAACTTGGCATAACCAGCGTTTATGCCACGACGATGTTCATGGTAAATCTGGCTCAAGCAGGTTGCTAATTTTCCTGAACCTGGACCTGGTGCAGTAACCACCACAAGATCACGTGTGGTGTGGGCATATTCATTGCGTCCCAAGCCTTCTTCCGACACAATATGCTCGATATTCGAGGGGTAGCCTTCAATAACACGATGACGTGCAACTTTTACCCCAAGACGGATGAGCCTTTCCCGAAATTGCGCTGCTTTGTGGTTATCCTCTTCCATTTGGGTCAGCACGACATTTTCGACCAAAAATCCACGCTCGCGGAATACATCAATGAGACGCAGCACATCATCTTCATAGCTAATATCGAGGTCAGCGCGCATTTTATTGCGCTGCAAGTCTTTGGCATTGAGGCAGATGAGAATTTCCAGCTCGTCTTTAATGCGATCGAGCATGGCGATTTTATTGTCAGGGCTAAATCCCGGGAGCACCCGAGAGGCGTGCAGATCGTCGAAAAGTTTACCACCCATTTCCAGATAGAGTTTTCCGCCAATTTCTTCACGCCGTTGTTGGATATGCTGCGATTGCATTTCAATGTATTTATCGCGGTCAAACCCTATTTTATGTGCTTGCACTACTGTCCTCTCTCTACGCGTTTCATGTGAAACCACATAAAACACAAAAATCCCGCCACCAGTTTAGCAGCGGGAGAACAAGGCTTAAGCGTACTTAATCATCAGCACCAATAGCAACTGCCAGCCCTAAATCATCTTCATCAAGTAACTCGGTGCGCTGGATATTACCCTTAGCAAACTTATCGACGACCATCGCAATGGCACCATCACCAGTAACATTGCAGGCCGTGCCAAAGGAGTCAATCGCTATATAGGCAGCAATCATCAACGCAACTTGATCTTCACTGAAGCCAAGATTTGCCGACAGCAAGCCCACCGCTGCCATGATAGCGCCACCAGGAACACCAGGAGCTGCCACCATAGTCACACCGAGCATAAGGATAAAACCGATTGCAGTACCCAAACTCAGATCCATGTTGTCCATGAAGATAATCGCAAAAGAGAAAAGCGTAATTTTCATCATGGAACCCGAAAGATGAATGGTGGCGCACAGTGGAATAACGAAACCGGCTACTGAAGCATGGACATCATTCTTACGCGCTGCTTGATAGGTAACCGGAATTGTCGCTGCTGAAGAAGAAGTACCTAGAGCAGTGAAATACGCAGGAAGCATATTCTTCAATGAACGAAATGGATTCTTACCAGCAATAGCACCTGCAATAATGAATTGGATAAGTAACAGGATAAAACTCATCACGATTGCCAATACCAGCACCTTAGAAAAGGCAATAAGCGTTGTCTTGAGATTGCCATTCATGCCCAACGACAAAAACATTCCGAAAATATAGATAGGCAGTAGTGGCACAATGAATGAGGAAATAATTTTCATGACCACTCGTCGTAAGTCTGCAACACCACCATAGAGCGTATCTGACTTTACTGCCGTCATCGCTACACCTACGGCAAAGGCAAGAATGAGCGCTGTCATCACTTCCATAGGCGCTGGAATGTCAATGGAAATATATGAGCTAAGCGCGCCTTTTTCAATATCCGCCGCCTTTATCGACTTCTGCCCAGCCAAGAGTACCGGATACAAGGAAGTAGCCACTAGCCAGGACAATAAACCAGATACCACAGCAGACCCATAGGCAATTCCTGTAGTAATGGCCAGCCACTTACCAGCTCCTCGACCAAGACCAGCAATTGCTGGGGTAATCAATGCGAAAATAAGCACTGGGATAAAAAAGCCAAGGAAGTTACTAAACAGCCCATTAAAAGTAACAAAAACCCGTGCTAGGGGCACTGGGAAGAACAGACTGCACAAGGAACCAAGAATAATTGCGAGAATAATCCGAAATAATAGCGACGAGGATAACCGCTTAATGTCCATGTCAAACCCCTTAAAGGTGGGAATAATTAACTTTGCTGTTACTATACCGAACTTTCGACGGCAACCAAGCCTTTAATCATGAATTAGCAAGACGCAACCAGCCAGCGTTAAACTAAAACTCATGAATACCGGCATTATTATCGGCACTGCCCTCAGTCTATGCTCACTTTTTCTCCTCACCATCGGTGTCTTGTCCTGGTGCAATGCATTACGCGGCAATAAGATCATTGGTATTCGGGTTCCAGAGGTAAGAAAATCTGAAGAGCTTTGGAATGCTGCTCATCATGTCGCAGGACCCATATGGGTACTGGCATCAATCAGTCTTTCCTTTGGCGGACTCATGTCATTCAATGCCCACGGGTGGGAATGGCTTTTGCCGATAGCTTTTTGCCTAATCACATTGGTGCTCATTAGTCTTGGCGCTAATTTAGGTGCTCGGACAGCCGCAATTTTGGATCAACAGCAACAACAAAGCACTGATCAAGGGTGTGATTGTGGCGGCACCTGCAGCACAGAAACAAATGCAGAACCTGCTGCTACTCCCGAGGTAGATGTGACGGCTCTGCGTCGGGCAGCGCATACTGCAGATGCTGCTGATTCAGCTCATGCAGGTGCCGAACCTGCCGCTAAACCTGTTACAGAGGGCTGAGTTTTACCCCACCTGGGGTGAAACTTGCGAAAGAACCATGCTCACAGTAGGTTTACAAAGTATGGCTTTGGTAACTAATTCACGTACATGGTGGTGGCGCGCTTAGCGGCGGGTCATGCCACAAGAATTATTACCTCATTTATTTTATGACCCGCACTGCCTGGCGCTGCGGGTCTTTTTGGATAAACCTTAAGTCCTTATAGCACCAAGCACACTGGTCATACGCATTTGCTTGAGTATCTTTAAGGAGTAAGGATGGAGATATTCGTCGAGAAGCGCTCAGTCGCTTATCACGAAGATGTAGCTGGGCTATTTGCCACCCTCGGGGGAGTAACTGCCACCGATAGCGTGTTGCTGGAGTCTAGTGATATTGATTCTAAGAAAAAAACACTCTGCATTGGCATTCTCGACGGAGCAGCTCGGGTTACCTGTGTGGGGCAGCAGGTATATGTCGAGCCATTAACCACAGCAGGCGAGCTCATTGCCCAGCGCATAGCTGAACAATTAGCTGAGTATCTCGTCGAACAGCGTAAAGACCGCACTGTGGTTTTTGCTTTCCCGCCAGCCGATGAGCTTGATGAGCGCAAGCGTTTGCAGGCTCCTAATCCCTCATGGGTACTGCGTGCTTTACAATTGGAGGCCGGGTATCAAGGCGAGTTTTTGCCGTTTCTAGGCGGCGCCTTTGCTTCGGATTATATTGAGACTTTTGAGCACTTTGCTAGCGTGCCTCCGGGGTCTAATTCTTATCCGGATTATCAATTTTTATTAGCTCAGACCTATCTGCGCGTTGATCACCTCTCTGAGCAGGCTGTTATTGAGGCAATTGGCGTAGATAAGGAACAACTCCACGCTCATCTTGATCAATTAGCCCAGCTTATCGACGATTTCCATAGTGATTATGCGCCATTGGCACACACAGAGGAAAAGGCATACGCCTATGCAGAAACCACTGACGATGAATTCTGTGCGCAAGTGCTCAAGCTCCAAGAAAATATCCGCCAGGGTGATATCTACCAGGTTGTTCCAGCGCGCACTTTCCGCATGGACTGTCCTGATGCTTTTGCGGCGTATCGGACTTTGCGCGAGACAAGCCCCAGCCCATATATGTTTTATGTGCGTGGTCATGTCCCAGCTGAGTTTGGTGAGCACATTCTCGGCAGCACAACAGCCCAGGACTTTGAGCTCTTTGGTGCTTCTCCAGAAACAAATCTGGCTTTTGATGCCCATACGCGCCAGGTTGAGCTTTATCCCGTTGCGGGTTCTATTCCCAGAGGCTTGAACCCCGATGGCACAGTTAATCACGAGCTGGATATTCGTGCTGAATTAGAGATGCGTAGTAATGCGAAAGAGATTGCTGAGCATATTATGCTTATCGACCTGGCCCGTAATGATTTAGCTCGCATTGCCCAGCCCGCTACTCGTAAAGTCGCTGAGTTTATGAAGGTGGATCGTTATTCTCGCATTATGCATTTGGTGAGTAGGGTAGTGGCTACCTTAGATACGGATTTGGATGCCCTCGACGCTTATCGCGCCTGTATGAATATGGGTACTTTGACCGGTGCACCTAAATTGCGCGCAATTGAATTGATTAGGGAGGTAGAAGGTACTCGGCGCGGTTCCTATGGCGGTGCTGTAGGTTATCTTAGCGGCAATGGTTCGATGGATACCTGCATTGTTATCCGCTCTGCCTTTGTGCGCGGCGGTACCGCTTTTGTTCAAGCAGGCGCCGGTGTGGTTCGTGATTCTGTTCCTATTAAGGAAGCATACGAGTCTTATCACAAGGCTTATGCCACATTGTCAGCTATTGCCCAGGCACAGGGGAAAAAGATTGAGGTAATCACCCATGACTAAAGATATTCACGTTGTCCTTATCGATAATCGAGATTCTTTTATCTATAATCTCGTCGATACTTTCCTTGTTGGTGGCTACCGGTGCACAGTGTTCCGTAATAATGTCACCCCTGGGCAGGTTCTTGCAGCCAAACCTGACTTGATCTGTTTATCTCCTGGACCTGGGCACCCACGTGAAGCTGGCTCCATGATGAGCATTATCGAGCATGCTTTAGGCACGGTGCCCATACTAGGTATTTGTTTAGGGTTCCAGGCGCTACTGGATCATTTTGGTGGCACCGTGGAGATGTGTGGACCTGTTCATGGCGAAACAGATTATATGAGTCTTAACCAGGCGGGAGAAGCCAGCGGCATTTTTTCTGGCTTAACCATTACTGAGCAACCAGGACAAACACATTCCGCACCTCGCGTTCCAGTAGCACGCTATCATTCTTTAGGCTGCACTCACGTCCCTCATGGCATGAGTGCCTTAGCGACGTGCCCCTCTGATATTGGTGAAGTAATTATGGCGGCGTGCACTGATAATTTTGTGCAGAACCAACAGGACTCCCAGGACTCTACCCGTGATCAGGCAGGAGCTATTGGATTGCAATTCCACCCTGAGTCCATATTGACCCCTCAAGGACCTATTATTTTGGATAGGTGTATTCAGAAATTATTGCAGCACTAGTTTAAGAAAAGAATTGTTATGACTAATCAAACCATGCTCAAGACGCTTCTTGACTATCTCGATAATCCTCAGCCCACCATCGCTCAGGCTCAAGCGGTATTCCAACCATTGACCCAAGGCGAATATGACGATATTCATATTGCAGCGTTACTCGCCACATTGCGTACTCGTGGTGAAACCTTTGCGGATATCGTCGGGGCAGCTCGTGCTTTTCTGGATGCAGCCCGACCTTTCCCCGTTTCAGGTGCGGGCATTATTGACACTGCTGGTACTGGTGGTGATGGTGCCAATACCATCAATATCACCACCGGTGCATCGCTGGTTACTGCTGCAGCTGGGTGCAAGGTAGTAAAGTGCGGTAATCGTTCAGTGAGTTCACGTTCAGGCTCTGCCGATGTGCTGGAGGAGTTGGGCATTCGTCTCGACGCGGACTCTGATCAAGCACTCAAAGAGCTTGAGGACAGCAACTTCACCTTTCTCTTTGCTCCTGCATATCATCCCGCAGTTGCCCATGTCATGCCGGTGCGTCGCGCCCTAAAACTCCCGACGATTTTCAACACTCTTGGTCCTATTTTGTCACCTGTGCGTCCTGAGCTGCAGATTATGGGCATTGCCAAGCCAGCGATGGGGCAGCTTATTGCAGAGGTGTTCCGAGAGCTTGGACGCAAACGTGCGTTGGTTATTCATGGCAGCGGCACTGATGAAATTGCTCTTCATGGCACAACCCTTTTCTGGGAGTTACATGAAGATGGTGATATTACGCATTATGAACTCTCGCCGCAGGATTTAGGGGTAGCATCTCAACCACTCAGTGCACTTGTTGGTGGTGATGCTCAAGAGAATGCACGACTTATGCGTGCCAGCTTTTCCGGTTCGGGAGCCATTGCACATCGTGATGCTCTAGCAGTTAATGCCGGAGCGATGCTCTATCTTCACGATAAGGTCGATTCTTTGGCACAAGGAACTCACTGCGCCCAGGAGCTCCTAGATTCCGGTGCAGTTGCCGAGTGGTTGGAGAGTCGTCAGAAATATAGCGTTAAGGATGGTCACCATGAGTAATTCTTTACCTACTGTGCTAGAGGATATTGTTTCTCATCGTCGTGAGCATCTTGCCGAAATACGAGCACGCATTGCTCATGTCGACGTGCAGGCATTAGAAAAATCCGATCGCAGTCTTTATGATAATCTTTGCGCTGGCGGCAGGGGAGCAGCGCATTTCATCATGGAGTGCAAATCCGCTTCCCCCTCTTTAGGGCTCATTCGTGCTGATTATCGCCCAGCAGAGATTGCCAGTATCTATTCCCGCTACGCCGCTGGCATATCAGTGTTATGCGAACCAGAGCGTTTTGGTGGCGACTACGATCATCTTGCTGCAGTACGTGCAAGTACACATTTACCAGTGCTCTGCAAGGACTTCATTATTGATGAGGTGCAAGTATATGCTGCTCGCTATTTTGGCGCCGACGCGATTCTGCTCATGCTTTCCATTCTGGATGATGAAACCTACACTCGGTTAAGCACTTTAGCGACTCACCTCGGGCTGGATATTCTTACCGAAGTCATTGACGAACACGAGGTTTCACGTGGAACGGCATTGGGTGCACAGATTTTTGGCATTAATCACCGCAATTTGCACGACCTTAGCATTGACCTGACCCGTTCTGAGCGTCTTAGCACACTCATTCCCGATAATGCCCTGGTTGTTGCAGAATCCGGCATTCGTGACGTCCATACTGTGCGCAGTATTCGCTCTCATTCTCATGGCTTCTTAGTAGGCTCACATCTCACCGGTCAGGAAGATATTGATAGCGCAGCACGAGAACTCATCTATGGCAGCAATAAAGTATGTGGCCTACAAACCCCTGCAGCAGCCAGTGCAGCACGCGCTATGGGTGCAGTTTATGGCGGACTCATTTTCCACGAACCAAGCCCACGGAGCGTTTCACATGAAACGGCAAAAAAAATTGTCACCGGCGAACCCCACTTACGCTATGTCGCCATTACGACGCTCACCAATAACTTCACCGACTTCCTTAACCAAGCACAGGAGCTCAAGCTGAGCGCACTCCAACTCCATGCACCTTATCAGGGCAGCCTCGAAGCAGAACTCAATCTCATCGACCAAGCACGCACTGCAATACGCAGCAGTGGTGCACATATAGAGTTATGGCGTGCAGTTTCTATGACTCATGCAGAGCAACCAGAAGAACTTGCCCGCAACCTTATGGAAAACGTCGATAAGCTCGTCTTGGATGCTGGAAATGGAGGCACTGGCATGAGTTTTGATTGGTCACGTATTCCTCATGAAATAAAAACCAAGAGTTTGCTTGCTGGCGGCATAGGAACCAAGAACATCGAGGAAGCTCTTAGGGTAAATTGTCTTGGTGTAGACATTAACTCTGGAGTGGAATACCCACAGACAGCTCAGAAATGGGCAGGGCAGAAGGATTCCGCTCAGCTGAGAGAAATTTTCGCAAAAAATTCGCAACTTCAACCCAAAGAAATAACAGAAATGACAGAAAAAACATTATTACCAGCATATTTTGGTGAGTTCGGCGGACAGTATGTCCCAGAATCACTCATTCCGGCGCTTGATCAATTAGAACAAGCCTTTGTCGATGCCATGAATGACGAAAGTTTCCTCACCGAACTACGCGGCTATTTCCGTGATTACCTCGGGCGCCCAACACCGCTTACCCTATGTTCTAATTTACCGCTACCAGGAAAAGGGAAGGGCTATGCACAGATTTTCCTCAAACGTGAGGATCTGGTACATGGCGGTGCACACAAGACCAACCAAGTAATTGGTCAAGCACTTCTGGCTAAGCGCATGGGCAAAAAACGCATTATCGCAGAAACCGGAGCTGGACAACACGGCACTGCAACTGCCTTAGCTTGTGCACTACTCGGACTAGAGTGTGTGATCTATATGGGCGCTACCGACGTGGCACGCCAACAACCAAATGTATATCGTATGCAACTGATGGGTGCACAGGTTGTTCCAGTCGATTCTGGTTCAGGCACACTCAAAGACGCTGTGAATGAGGCATTACGGGATTGGACTGCCACATTCCATGAGTCGCACTACTTACTTGGCACAGCGGCCGGCCCGCACCCATTTCCCACCATTGTGCGAGAGTTCCACAGAGTAATTTCCACCGAAGCAAAACAACAAATGCTAGAGCAGACGGGTGGATTACCTGACGTTGTGGTTGCCTGTGTGGGTGGTGGATCCAATGCCATTGGCATCTTCGCCGACTTTATCGACGAAGAATCCGTGGAATTAGTTGGCGCAGAACCAGGAGGTGCTGGTCTAGCCAGCGGCAAGCATGGTGCAACCATTAACAATGGTCAAATGGGTATTCTGCATGGAGCAAAAAGCTATCTCATGCGCGATGAAGAAGGACAAGTGGAAGAGTCATATTCCATCTCTGCGGGATTGGACTATCCAGGTGTCGGACCACAACATGCTTATCTCGCTGCTACTGGACGTGCACAGTATGTTGCTGTCACTGATGAGCAGGCTCTCCAGGCCTTTCAACTTCTCTCGCTAAAAGAGGGGATTATCCCTGCTCTTGAGTCAAGTCACGCTCTCGCCTATGCCCTTGACCGTGCTGCTCAGGCAGAGGAAAAAGGCGAGCACATTAGCATTCTCGTTTCGTTATCGGGTCGTGGCGACAAAGATGTGGATCACATTCGTCGCACGCTTGAACAACGCCCCGAACTCAAACTCCAGGAGATCGCCCAATGACACACAATCGCTACGCCCAACTATTTGACACCCTATCCGCAAAAAACGAAGGTGCCTTTGTACCCTTTGTCATGCTTGGCGACCCTTCTCCTGCAGAATGTCTGGAGATCATCCGCACGCTTATCGACGCAGGAGCAGACGCTTTAGAACTCGGTGTCCCTTTTTCAGATCCAGTTGCCGACGGACCAACAATCCAAAAATCACACCTGCGAGCACTTGATAATCACGCAACGATCGACTCCGCCTTAGAACTGATTAAGGTTATTCGTTCAGAAAATCCACAGCTCCCCATTGGAATGCTCATTTATGGCAATGTTCCTTTTAGTCGTGGAATCGATGCCTTCTATCAAGAGTTTGCTCAAGCTGGTGCCGATAGTATTTTGCTGCCAGACATTCCAGTGAGAGAGGCTAATGAGTTCATTAAAGCTGCTGAAGTAGCTGGTATTGCACCTATTTTTATTGCTCCTGCTGCTGCAAGTGCACAAACTCTTGAAGGAGTGGCAAGACATTCTCGCGGATATATTTATGCCATTTCACGTGATGGAGTAACTGGTACTGAGCGTGAATCACAGACCACTGGTCTAAAGGAGGTAATTGATAATATCACTCGTTATGATGGAGCACCGGTATTGCTTGGGTTTGGTATCTCTACACCAACCCATGTAGCTGATGCTATTTCCGCGGGTGCCGCTGGAGCAATCACCGGTTCTGCGATTACTGCTATTATCGAATCACACACAACTGGTACTCATCCCAACCCGGCTCATATTACCAATATGCCAGCTCTCAAAAAAGAACTCCATGAGTTTGTTTCTGCTATGAAAGCAGCGACTCGTCACTGACAAAAGATTTTTAGCAATTTTCTAGCCAGCCCTGAAGCCATTAGAATTACGTCACAGTGATGTAATTGCTTACCCATAGGAACGACTGAGATATAATGGAATCATGTCTACTCACTCCCAAAAATCTGCCACAGTTTGTTCCCGTCGCTCTTTCTTACTTGGTACCGCAACCACTTTCGCCGGCGCTCTTGCTCTGAGTGGTTGCAGCCAGGGTAGTGGTGGCAGCGGCTCCGCATCGGTTTCTGTCCAAGATGTACCCGTCGGTAGTGCGATCATTGTTGATAAGTTCATCATCGCCCAACCCACTAAAGGAGAGTACAAAGCCTATTCTGCGATATGCCCGCACGCTAATGGCATTATTACTATGGTCAACGGCAACACCGTGCGCTGCCCAAAGCATGGGTCAGAGTTCAATATCGCTGATGGCTCAGTAAGTAGCGGACCTTCTCGGGCACCACTTACCGCGGCTACACTCAAAAATGAAGGTGAAAAGCTCAGCGCCTCTTAGCTAAGAGTTTGCCTGACACCAGGGAAAATACCCTCTAGAATATGACCATGCTCCACTGGCTAAAAAAACTGGACCCACTGATTGTCATTATCCTTTCCGCGGTTCTTATCGCGATTATTTTCCCTGCTCAAGGCAGATTTGCTGAGCTATTTAGCTACGGTGTCAAGCTAAGTATTGCACTGCTGTTTTACCTCTATGGCGCGCGCTTATCCACCAGAGAAGCTCTCGACGGGCTGAAAAACTGGAAGCTACATCTTACAGTTCTCAGTTTTACTTTCGTCATTTTCCCGCTTATTGGCCTGGGACTACAACCACTAACACATCTTTTAGGGTCACAACTCTATCTTGGTATTCTTTATCTAACTCTGGTTCCATCCACGGTACAATCTTCTGTAGCATTCACTGGGATGGCCAAGGGCAATGTTGCAGGAGCTATTGTCGCAGCGTCTGTCTCTAATCTGGCTGGGGTTGTCTTGACACCATTATTGGTATTCCTATTAATGGGCAATTCCAATAATGGGGAATCCGTCAGTATAGACATTTCGGTATTCATGGACATATCACTACAACTGCTAGTTCCGTTTATTCTAGGTCAACTCACTCGCCCCTGGGTCGCCCGTTTAGCAGCAAGCAAAGCAACGAAAATTGTGGATAGGGGATCCATAGCCATGGTTGTCTATTCGGCTTTTTCTGCAGGAATGGTGGAGCATATCTGGTCAGCAATAGCACCCTGGCAAATAATCACTCTCATCATATTCTCTGTTTTACTCGTAAGTTTTATGCTATTTCTAAGCAAAAAAATCGGTGCACTGCTTCGGTTCAACAGAAAAGATACCATTGCCATTAGTTTTTGCGGCTCAAAGAAATCACTAGCGTCTGGACTACCAATTGCCGCAATTATTTTCCCAAGCACTAATCTCAGCATTTTAATTCTGCCGTTGATGATTTTCCATCAAGTGCAACTAATCATTTGTTCTTGGTTAGCCGGTCGCTATGCCCGTGAATAGGGCATGAGTAACGCAGGGCAGTTTCACGTGAAACTGCCCTTAAAAAAATCATGCGTTAAACTAAAACTCTATGAGCAAATTACTTTATATACGCTTAACGATGACAATCCCACAAGTGGGCACCAGCACTCATATCGCACAGCTGCAAGAGCATATAGCAGGACAACCATGTTCTTTGCTCAAAATTATTGAATTGGATCCTCACGGCAGAGTTCAGGGTGCCGCCAATGAAAGCACCACACGTAATCTTGCTGCACCGCCGGAAAGAACCGTGCCTCATCCTGAAAAGTATAAGAATTTTCCCGATATTAAGAGTAGCTACCTCACAGAAAAGGACTTCTTTGCTTTATGGCAAGAAGTCCTAGAAAAATTCCCGGAATTAGGCTAAGCAAACACAATGTTCACTAGCAGCATATAACACACAACTCCGCCCACGATCGATAGCCCAGCATTCCTGCGCCACCAATGCAGGAGCAATGTAGCAAATAACGCTAATGCAGAAGCACCTATACCGCCTGGATTAGTTCGGGAACTATAGAGCGTATAGATAACGAGCACTGTCATAACACCCACAGGCATTGTTCGCGACAATAATGCCATAAAAGAGCTTCCCTTAAGAAAGCGAACAGCACTAAAGGGAAGTTGACGCAATAAAACGGTGACAATACCCACGGGCAACAGCACAGCCACAACTTTTTCTAAAGTTACCTCTGGCGGGAGCCCTGCTAGGGCAGTAGCAGTGAATTCGTTAATCATGCTTTGTATCCTTATCGCTACTCCCTAGTTGAATTTCTAATGCTTTATCCAATCTCGGTGAGAGATGCCGCAGCACTAGACTCAGAAAGTAAAGGGTCAGTGCGAGGACAAGTATTTTATCTGGAGCCAATACGATTACAGCCAAGGCAAGACAGCTGGCGATAATTATCAATGATAAATCTTTGTGAGCAGCAAAAGCCTCCCACGCTAAAACTGCGAAAAGGGCAGTGAGTGCAAAATCCATACCTTTAATGTCTGCAGGCAAAAACGCTCCACACAAGGCACCGAAAATACCTGACACTACCCATAGCAATTGGCACCAAATGACAATAGTAAGTATCTGCCTACCAGAAAGCTGTTTTTCAACTCGACGAGTTGCAGCTAGATCATGGGCTGAGACTATGGCATAGGACTCGTCAGTAAGTGCATAAGTCACATAACCTTTGGCGTATTTATTCGTGATCCGATGTCGTGGAAAAGTCAGTCCATAAAAAATATGGCGGAAATTCACCATAAAACCAGTCAAAGCAGCAGAAAGAGGACCAACACCCTGGGTTACTAATCCCACAGCAAGAAACTCCATAGAACCTGCATAGATAACGATGGAGAAGATAGGCGTCCACCACCAGTCAAAACCAGATTGTGTGAGAAAAAGACCAAAAGCAAGACCTAGCGGAATAAGCCCCAAACCCACTGCCCACGAAAGTTTAATGGCAGCGAGTATTTCTTTGCGCGTTTCATGTGAAACCATCAGTTATCGGTAATCTCTTCTGGATAGGTTGAAAACAACGGTAATGGCATTGGCTGCCGACGCATAATACTGCCCCATACATCAACAACACCGGCAGCCGTAACGTCGGAAGGCAGGGCAGGAGTAACATACCATTCGCCGCATTCGATTTCTTCCGCTAATTGACCAGGCGCCCACTCTGCATAACCAACAAACATACGCATTTCCTGAATGAGGTCATCAAGCTGCTGGGGTGGAGTATGCAAATCAATATGCACCAGTCGATTAGCTAAACGGGTTAGACAATCATGCTGCGCAATATCCACATCAGGCTTAGTCACACCAACACCAACAACAGCCTGTTGATTGATCGGACCACCAATGTAGAGAACTTTGGGCTTTGCTACCAGATCAATCCACTCAGGCAACACATTACCGATGGCAATGTCGCTACGAGCAACCAGGTTCACCCCAAAACTTCTCATCTCATTATGCTCCAAGAGCAAAATGACGCTACGGGCAAAGTCATCACTGGCAAGACCAGGGGAGGCCAGGAGCAACATCCCAGGCGCAGGATCAATTTTTTCCATCGCATTGAATAAGGAATCCGCAAATAACCGAGACATCATTTTCCTTCCTTCTGCGTATGCGCCCACCACTGCTGTAATCGGGTAATCGCTTCTTCTCTCGGCAATGGTCCACATTCAAGCCGCAATTCCTTGAGGAATGTCCATGCTTGTCCCACCTCTGGACCGGGCTGTAAGCCGAGGATTTCCATAATCTCATTCCCATCCAGATCAGGGCGCACTCGTGCAAGATCCTCCGCAGCAGCCAAGGCTTCAATGCGTTCTTCTAAGCGATCATAAGCACGAGCTAAACGATCTGCTTTTTTCTTATTACGCGTCGTGCAGTCAGAACGAACTAGCTTATGCAAACGTGGCAAAAGTTCCCCAGCATCTGCTACATAACGTCGTACCGCGGAATCAGTCCAATCAGAGTCGCTGAACCCATGAAAACGCATATGCAAATAAATCAGCTGGCTCACATCACTAATCATCTGCTTGGAGTATTTCAATGCGCGCATACGTCGTCGAGCCAACTTAGCACCCACCACCTCATGCTGGTGAAAGGACACATGACCCTGCTCATTAAAAGCACGCGTATCCGGCTTGCCAATATCATGCAGTAAAGCTGCCCACCGCAGCACCAAATCAGGCTCTTGCTCATGCCCAATCGCCTGCCGCAGCACCTTAAGAGAATGAGCATAAACATCCTTATGCTGTTGATGCTCATCCTGCTCTAATTGCAAAGCAGGAATCTCAGGGAAAATAATATCTGCGATATGCGTATCGACGATCAGCCCAATGCCTTGCCACGGTGCTTGACCAAGCATCAACTTATCTAATTCCGCTCTAATCCGCTCAGCAGTAATGCGCGCAATATCCTGAGACATCTGCGCCATTGCCACCCGGACCCGCTCAGCAACCTCAAAGTTTAATTGAGCAGCAAAACGCGCCGCGCGCAACATTCGCAACGGATCATCATGAAAACTTTGCTCTGGGGTAGCAGGAGTATCCAAACGCGATGCCATGAGATCATCAAGCCCACCCATAGGGTCGTGGAATTGCATAGAACCATCGGGAAGGATCTCAATCGCCATTGCATTAACCCGAAAATCTCGACGAATGAGATCGTCTTCAAGCCGATCGCCAAAAAGCACCTCAGGATTACGACTATGCCCATCATAAGTATCAGAACGGAACGTCGTTATCTCTAGTTGCCGCTCATCTTTCTCTGCAGAGATTGTGCCATAAGCAATACCTGGCTCCCAGATAGCGTCGGCAAAGCCAGAAAGAATTTCCTTAATGGCTTGTGGGCGAGCATTGGTTGTGAAATCCAAATCATTGCTTAAGGTTCCCAACAAGGCATCACGAACACACCCACCAACCACATACAGCTGATAACCATGCTCATGGAATAGCTGAGCTAATGGTTGCAGCAGTGCCTTTTCCTGGTTGAGGGCTGCCTGTGCACGAGCTAAAACACCAGCTAACTGAATATCAATATGTTGTGGATTCACTCAGAACATCCTACCTGCTCTAGTCGGCTTTTCCATTGTTTCCACCACGCTAATGGACGAAAAACAGAATAGGGTAAATCGACTCTACGTCCATCGACTCGGTATGCTTAAATAATTCTAGTTAAAAGCGGTTCGTAGCACCGCTACCCCCTCCTAGCAGTTAGCATGACAGTAATGAACGATAATTCCCAGGCACAACCAGCGCAGACAGGTCGAACACCTGCAGCACAGCGCAGGCGTCGCCGTAGGCGTTCACATTCCCAAGCACACACACGTGCTCACAATAATAATCACAATAATAATGCTGCCCATGCTCGCGAGGATCAGGATAAACGCACCTCGAAGCATTCCTCGCAACATTCCTCGAAGCAATCAGGGCAACAATCACAGCAGCAAGTTTCTCAGACAAAAGAGAAGAAAAAACAAAATAAAAACAATCAAGGTGCGCGCCGACGGGGCAACTCTCATGCAGAAAGCGCACAAACTCATTCCTCAGAAACAAAGAAAAATACGCGTGCTGGGCAAAAACCACGGCAAACGGACAGTGGAACTGAGAATAATAAAGGCGCAAAACGTCGTCGTACCGCTCGCAATAGAAAAAATAATGCTGGTGCACCACATTCACGTGCTACACGTAATTCACGTGGTCGTAGGCGGAATCACAAGAATGGAACGAGTGGAAAGAATTTCCGCCAATCGCCAAAGCGTAGTAGCCACAACAGCACAATGGTGGTGCGTAATGAAACCTCAGCCGGCGGCTTGGTCATGTCAGGGCTGGCAGAAGCAATACGCGAAGACGGAAGTATCGCACTCGATAGGGTATATGTTGCACTCATCGGTCGACTCGACCGCCGCGGACGAATTCTATGGTCCATGCCTAAAGGTCACGTAGAAGATGGGGAAGATATTGCCGCTACTGCCGAACGCGAGGTCTGGGAAGAAACTGGTATTCATGGCGAAGTATTTGCCGACCTAGGCACCATTGATTATTGGTTTGTCTCCGAAGGAGTTCGGATCCACAAAACAGTTCACCACCATTTATTACGCTATGTTGATGGTGACCTCAATGACGAAGACCCTGAAGTTACCGAAGTGGCATGGATACCTGCCTCACAGCTCATTGAGCATTTTGCCTATGCAGATGAACGCAAACTAGCTCGTATCGCCTACGAACTTTTACCTCAATACGCAAGGCAGGAGGCAAGCGAGGGGAGGAGCACACCACGATGAGAAAAAACCACACCGCTCATCGCCTTGCCCGACACATATCTGCAACCATGCTCATATGTGCACTTGGTTCTAGCACAGCCATAGGACTAACTCCTATACCCAGGGCACAGGCAGAGGTTTTTCCACTATCACCGACTAACCCAGACGTAGCAAACCTGTGGGTTAACCCAGAACTACGAGTCGAAGATACCTCAATGAGTCTAGAGCTTCACGACGTCCCCTCAAAGACAATGCTCGGTGATTCCATAAAAATAGGCGTCACGATCACTAACCATAGCGATCATGCCATCAATACATCTGACTTGGTATTAAGCGTCTCCCATGCCGACGCAGAACAAACATTAGCTGGCACACGCAAAGTGCTCGTAGGTGACCCTAGTTTTTTCCCTTATCAAGCACAAGAAAAAACAGTTGATTCCCTAGCAAATACAGTGATTCAACCAGGGAAATCAATAGAAATCTCGCTTCCGATTACCACAACTGGCGACGCAGAAAGCCTCAACCTACTCACCGCAGGTTTCTATCCTATCCTCATCAAACTCAGTGATGAAGAAGGAAAATACACCACAAGCAGATTCACCCTTTCCGTTTCTGAACCACCGCAAGCACCCACACCGCCAGCAGAAAATAAAGAACCGGAAACAAAACAGACAGCCACACAGCCAGAACACACCCCTGCACAGCTCAGTATTATTTATCCCATCACCACCAACATCGATATTCTTCCTGGTGAAACTGGGGATGCGCCCAAAAAAGCTCCCCTTATTTTGCGCAATGAAAACTTAATTGAACAGCTCAAAGAACAGGGTCGCGTCGATAAGCTGCTTGATGTCTATGAACAAGCAATAGCAGCACATCCGCAATTAGCTCATGCCAGTTGTGTGGCACTCGACCCACAGCTAGTGGATACACTCAGCAGAATGCAAGAGGGATACCAGGTAGCTGATACACGTCCAAGTGTCGTATCGAAGAAGCAACGCTTACGCGACTCCTGGGGACTCGATACCCAAGAACTCACCCTTGCCGAAGGCAAAGGCGCAGCAGAAGCAAAAAAAACTGTAGCACGCCTAAAAGAACTAGCGAAAAACTCATGCACCATCGCATTGCCCTGGGCAAATACCGATCTCAATGCTGTTGCTGCAACGAATAATTCTTGGCTTATGCGTGAAGCAACTCTACAAGGAAAACGCACCTTAGAAAAGGTACTTGACGCACATCCTCTCGACGTCCTTATCGCGCCTAGCGGCTACATCGAAGAAAAAACAGCGCATAACCTCGGCTTTGCAGATAGCAGTGCGCTCAATAATGAACTCGAACACAGTGCTGACCTTGCTGAAGAATGGGATACTCAACAAAAAAATACTGCACCACAAAATCCGGATCGCAATAACTCTAGCTCCAGTTCTCTCGAAGAAACTAGACGCAGCAGCGTCGACAGTGCTACTCACCCCACACCGGCACAACCAGTGCGGGTAGTAGTGGCAGATAACTCCTTGTGGCAAGTCCCACAAGTAGATCAGTTCAGCTACTTAGCGCCACAAATATATGCCATTAGCTTTGATAGTTCCCTAGCAGCATCACTGGCAACAATGGGCGATAATCCACAGATGATCGGCTATGGCAACACTGCTACACGCATTGATCCTTACCGTGACTCCCTAGCAGCACGCAATGCCACAGCAGATGCAGCACTACGACAAAGCATTGCAACTGCCACCAAGCCAGTGCTTGCCATGCTGCCGACGTCGATAAGCGATCCTAGTCAGTTGCTCGATACCGCAGCACAGCTCTTAGCAGAAAATGAGGCACAAGCACTAGCGGTGGAAAGCTATATGCAGCTCGACGACGCCAAACGAGAACAATTAGAACAACTCAAAGAACAACAGGATAGCCAAAATGACAGTGAGCATTATGGCTCGCCTTTCGACGACCCGACTGTGCTATCCGAAACCGAAATTATGCGCGCCAAGCAGCAGGCAGATTATATCGATGACCTCACTTCATTGATGATCAACGATAAAAAATTAGCCCTGTCTCCCTATAATTTCACCGCACCCCTACGCCGAGATATTTTACGCGCACTCACTCATTCTGGGCGCGATACTATCCGCAGCTTTGATGAGAGCGTGAACAGGGCATATGCCATTCTTGACGCGAATCGAGATACCTTAACTCAATTACGTAATTCGGTTGGGTTATTGCCACCGGGCAATGTATATACTCGGATCAGTGATTCTTCTCCTATTTTGATCGTGGCTCAAAATGGCTTGCCATTGCCGGTAAATGCAAATATCCAATATAACGGTCCTGCTGGAACTAGCGTTGATGTGCCAGATTCTTTGATTATTCCAGCAAAAGGGTCTATTACAGTGTCGATGACTGCTGAATTGGCCACTGACAATAAGCGCACTGATTTGTCCTTATGGTTGGCGACACCGCAGAATGCTGCCATTAGTCCACCAGTTACTATTGGGGTGCAAACGCGTTCTGGAATTTTTGGTTCTTCCATGCTCACGATCATTATGGTTTTTGGTCTGACCGCATTATTGCTGGGTAGGGTAGTGTTGCGCCGTAGAAAAGTGCACCACACTGATGGTTCACGTTCGCAATCGCGGCAACAATCTGGTCGAGTTGCGTGGAATCTCCAAGAGATAAAGACCATGCGAGTTCGGAAGAAAAGTACGCAGATACGTAATCGTATGAAGTCGAGGATTCATAACCGGGCTCAAGACAGTTATAGTGTTAGAACTCGTCGTAGCAGGCATTCCGACAAATCTGAGCATAATGGCGAGCATAATGCCAACGACACCACTCGTAACACTGATGGTGGTAGTTAAGTAGTTCAGCCTGATATGTCCTTATATATTCTTCTATATTCTTCATATTTGGCACTGGATAATGTATAGATAATAGATTGCGAGACTCATTGTGGATGCACACAGGGAATCTTCTGGTGTTCGTCGTCGTTTTGTGCAAGCAGCAGCACCGGCGCCAGTTCCTGAACAAACACCTAAGGGAGATGACAAGTGTTTGGTGGCGCAAAAACACGATCGTTCTTTGCTCCAAGAAAAGCCAATGCAGAAGGCACATTCTGATCAAAGTGCGTTGAGTGCTGCTCAGCCTAAGGATGATACCAAGGCTCAGCAGGTCGAAGGCACGCAAAGCACCGAGGAAGAAAAAGCAGCTGAGAATTACTCGACTGTGGTGCGCTCTACTGGTTCGATGGCCATTGCGACGCTTTTTTCGCGTATCACTGGTTTTTTGCGCAATGTCGTTATTGTTACGACCTTGGGTTCAGCGATTTCCTCTGCGTTTAATACCGCAAATACCTTGCCTAATCTCATTACTGAGATTGTGCTCGGCGCGGTGCTGACCTCGTTGGTTATCCCAGTTTTGGTGCGTGCTGAGAAGGAAGATCCTGACCGTGGTGAACGTTTTGTGCGTCAGTTATTTACTCTTGCCACAGCGCTTTTAGGTTCTATCACTATTATTTCTGTGCTGGCTGCGCCTTTTCTTACGAGGCTCATGCTAAAAAGTGATGGCAAAGTAAATGTTATTCAGGCGACGAACTTTGCTTATTTACTCTTGCCGCAAATTATTTTCTATGGGCTTTTTGCGCTGCTTATGGCAGTGCTGAACACCAAAGGGGTGTTTAAGCCAGGGGCGTGGGCTCCGGTAGCTAATAATGTTATCGGGTTGGCAGTCATGCTTGCTTATCGCTTCTTGCCTGGGCAGTTATCTCCTTCGGAGCCAGCGTCGCTGAGTGATCCGCATATTTTGTTGTTGGGCTTAGGAACCACCTTGGGTGTGGTAGTGCAGATGCTCATTTTGTTACCGGCAATTCGTCGTTCAGGTATTTCGCTTAAGCCTTTGTGGGGAATTGACGCTCGCTTGAAAGAATTTGCTGGGATGGCTTTGGCTATCGTCGTTTATGTTGCTATCTCGCAATTTGGTTATAGCATTACCACTCGCATTGCCTCCAGTGCAGATGGTGGGGCACCAAATATCTATCAGCAAGCGTGGTTATTATTGCAGATGCCTTATGGCATTATCGGGGTAACGCTTTTGACAGCAATTATGCCTCGGTTATCGCGTAATGCTGCCGACGGTGATAATAATGCAGTGGTCAAGGATTTGGTGCTTGGCTCTAAGCTGACTTATCTGGCGCTTATCCCTATCGTGGTGTTTTTTACTGCCTTTGGTACTCCTATTGCTACCGGGTTGTTTGCCTATGGTGAATTTGATCATCACGATGCCACTATTTTGGGTATGACCTTGAGCTTTTCAGCGTTTACGCTTTTGCCTTATGCCACAGTGCTATTGCATTTACGTGTGTTTTATGCGCGCGAAGAAGCCTGGACGCCGACCTTTATTATCGCTGGTATTACGGTCACCAAGGTTTTGTTATCGTGCTTGGCTCCGTTGCTTGCTAACCGACCAGAAAATGTGGTGATTTTGCTGGCTGCCGCAAATGGTTTTGGTTTTATCAGTGGTGCGGTTATTGGTGGTTTTTTGCTCAGGCGCAAATTAGGTTCTTTAGGCAGTGCAACGGTTATGCGCAGTGTATTCTGGGCTCTGGGAGCATCTGGTATCGGTGTTATTGCTGCTCTTGGTTGTTCTTGGGCGCTTAATGCCCTGGGCACTGTGCTGCCCGTGGTGAGTTCTCTAGGCAGTGCGCATCACATTATCTTTTTGCTTTTCGACGGCACGGTATTTCTTCTTGTGACTGGTATCGTATTAAGCCGCTCTAAGCTAGAGGAAGTAAATAGCATTGCCCGCTCACTAACTCGCATACCGGGGCTTAATAAAATTATTCGTGTTTCGCCTGTTGGTGAGCAGGAAACTCCTCAATTAAATGCGCAATCCTTTGTTAGTGCAGAAGCCCTTGCTTTCGACGATTCCTTTAATTCCACACCTGTTCCACCTCCTATGTCTGCTGGTATTGTGCATGGTCCACGGCTTATCGCTGGCGCAGAGGTGTCAGCGGGTAGATTCCGACTCTTAGCAGCTCACGGTGGTGTTACTGGCGCTCGTTTCTGGCAGGCTAAAGAAAGCGCCACGGGTAGGGAAGTGGCTCTTGTATTCGTTGATCTCAGCAAATTGGCAGCACAAGATAGTCCGCGCAATATCACTCCTACTGGATTGCGGATCAAAATTGCGCAACTCAATGCGCAGGTTACTCGTCGCACGCGAGTATTGGCTGCTCTTAATCATCCTGCTATTGCTAGTGGTATCGCAATTGAGCCTTATGGAGATGGGGTGCTGATTATTGCTGATTGGGTTCCTGGGCGTTCGTTGAGTTCTATCGCACAAACTAACCCGAATCCTTATGCTGCTGCTTATGCTTTCGAGCCGCTTGCCCAAGCAGTGACGAAAGCACATGAGATAGACACTCCGCTGGGGTTGGATAACCGAGCACGTATTCGTATTTCTACTGAGGGTCATGCGGTGTTGGCTTTCCCTGCGGTTCTTCCTGGTACTCATGCGGAGAATGATTTGCGTGGTATTCGTGCTGGTTTGGGTCAATTGATTGATCCGGAAACTGCACCTGCTGATATTGCTGCTCTTATGCACACACCACCAGAGCAATTGCCCGAAAAATTGGCTGGCCTTGAGTTACCTCATGCTGATGTGGATGAGAAACAGCCCACTGCTCTTGCTGTGACTGAGGATAAGGCACCACGACCGGCAAATGTTCCTGGTTTTGGTCGAGCAGGCTATAGCAATAAGGGTATCGGGATTTTGACTATAGTTGCCGTGGTGTTGGTGCTGATTTGTGCATTGCTTACTGCTTATTTGACTACCCTTTTGTCGCATGACTCCAATGATGCCCCTATTTCTGCTGATAACATTGTTGGTTCTAAAACCCAAGCTGTGCCGTCGCCAGAGCTCATTCGTCCTATTAGTTCTGTCCAAGCATGGGCACAAGATCCGACTATGCTCAGCCAAGATAGTGTCAATAGCAGTGCTTTTACTATCGACGGTGATCCTCAGACTTCTTGGCTTGTTCATAGCCAACAAGGACTTGAGGTACGCACTGTTGTGCCAGGCATTATTAGCGAATTAGAAGTTACTACGGTCAATGATCAGCCAATGGATGTCAAGGTATATGGCATTGTTGATGAGGAGCAGGTAGATTCTGTGAATAACTTGCCACTATTGGCAGAAAAGACGCTTACCACCACAGAAAACTCGATTACGTTTTCATCTAAGCAGCAATTGGCTGGTGTGCTGCTTTATATCACCAGTGCTCCTGAGGATAATCAGAATGCAATTGTGGAGTTGGCAGTGATTGGCAATTAGTAAGTTCTTGGGCGGATTCCTGTAGCTATCCCTTAAAGGTGTGTAACCCTTTAGGGGATAGTGTGCTTTTATCACTGATATTTCCTGTGCATAAACGCTGCACAAGCGCAGTGTGGGCACAGTATGGTTTTCTGTTCACTGCGGTGTGCATATGACGATAATAACCATAGCGGTAAAATTTTGTTTTCCAATACTAATCAATAATTTCTCATTGTTTAGTAATTCAATCGACATTCTTCATACGTGAGTGGGGGAAATATGCCCATAGTGCCTATACCAGCTACGACAGGTATCACACCATGTTTCATGCTCAAACCTGCTGAATATCTCGCAGCCCTTGGCGATATCGTCATCACTACCGAGGATGATTTGCTCATTGATGATTTTTTGGGTGGCAATTATGCCTCATACAATGACCTCGTGGCCAAACATTTTCGACGAGTGTGGGCCATCGCCAAGCGCTATACCAACACTATTGAAGATGCCACCGACGTCCTGCAAGATGGACTGCTCAAAGCCTTTTACAAAATACATCTTTATAGTGGCAAATCAAGCTTTTCGACGTGGCTGCATAGACTTATCCAAAATAATGCGCATGATCTCTACGCGAAACGGAAAAATCATGATAATCACATCACCATTGACGATGTACTATCTCAGCAAAAAATTAC
Organism: Corynebacterium sp. sy039; assembly: GCF_007904105.1. Classification (NCBI taxonomy): domain Bacteria; kingdom Bacillati; phylum Actinomycetota; class Actinomycetes; order Mycobacteriales; family Corynebacteriaceae; genus Corynebacterium; species Corynebacterium sp. sy039. The sequence goes on from NZ_CP042325.1 coordinate 2,227,800, forward strand.
CAAAGCAACGAGTGCAGATCCTACAGAGAGCTTTACGACCGGCATCATGATTAACTCAGCCCTGTTTCTTTTACCAATGGAGCAAAGAAATGCAGTGACACTTGTTGATCTTTTAGGTTTTGACACTACTCACGCTGCCCAAGAATTAGGGGTACGTCCTGGCACTATTAAGTCTCGTCGTTCGCGCGCACGAGAAAACCTCAAGACACATTTAGCGCTCAATGCATGATGTTTAGTTCAGAATGTAGTGGAATAATGCCTATGGCAGCGTCGTTAGAAGAACATGGCGGTCACGATTACACTTGAGTTAACTGCACTCAGTATGCACTAATACTCAGCAATAGTCATAAGCATTGAAAGGTCATGCAATGAACGATACCAATACAATTCACAATGTCATCATTATCGGTTCTGGTCCTGCAGGTTATACTGCTGCTCTTTATGCAGCACGTGCAGAATTAGCGCCACTTGTTTTTGAGGGTATCGAATATGGTGGTTCCCTCATGACCACTACTGAGGTAGAAAATTTCCCTGGTTTCCCAGACGGCATTATGGGACCTGATCTTATGGAAAATATGCGCACTCAGGCACAACGATTTGGTGCTGATCTCAGAATGGAATTGGTCACCCGTGTTGATCTCGATGGCGATGTGAAAAAAGTTTGGGTAGATGATGAGCTCTACCAAGCAAAAGCTGTTATTCTTGCCACCGGTTCTGCACCTCGTTATCTTGGTGTCCCTGGTGAACAAACCCTTTTAGGACGCGGAGTATCTGCCTGTGCTACCTGTGATGGTTTCTTCTTCAAGGATCATGATATTGCTGTTATTGGTGGTGGTGATTCCGCTATGGAGGAAGCAATTTTCCTCACCAAATTCGCTAAATCAGTAACTATCATTCACCGCCGAGACGAGTTCCGTGCCTCAGCAATTATGTTAGAGCGAGCAAAAAACAATGAGAAAATCACCTTCTTAACCAATAAAGCCGTGGTAGAAGTCACCGGTGAGAACTCTGTTAGTGGGCTTGTATTACGTGATACTGTCACGGAAGCAACCAGCACTCTCGACGTAACTGCTATGTTCGTCGCCATCGGACATGATCCACGTTCTGAGATGTTTAGCCCACAGGTAGACGTCGACGAGCATGGATATGTCATCGTTGCTCAGCCTTCAACTCGCACTAATGTTCCTGGCGTATTTGCCATCGGCGACCTTGTTGATGACTACTACCAGCAAGCAATTACTGCCGCTGGTTCTGGTGCACGCGGCGCTATTGATGTAGAACACTATTTGGCTAGTGTATAACTTGATATGACTGAATATAACTAATTTTGGGAGCACATATGAGTACAAATGTTATTAATGTTACGCAAGATACATTCCGATCTACCGTTATTGAGGCTGATCGACCAGTATTAGTAGATTTTTGGGCTGAATGGTGCGGTCCATGCAAAAAACTAGGTCCAATTATTGAAGAAGTTGCCGCTGAACTAGGTGATCAAGTAGTTGTGGCAAAGGTAGATGTTGATGCAGAGCGTACCCTTGGTGCCATGTTCCAGATCATGTCAATCCCTAGCGTGCTTATTTTCCAAGGTGGCGAGAAAGTCTCAGAATTTGTGGGAGTTCGCTCTAAATCTGAGATTGTTGCTGAACTAAAAAAGTATATCTAACTGGTATCCTAGAGCAGTATCATTCTAGTCAGCTATATGAGGAACCTATAACGTGTCTGAAACGCTAAAAGTCGGTGATCGTAGCCCACGAGTTGCCGAAGTCAGGTTATCGCTTGCGCGCCTGGGATCACTTAATGAATCCGAAGGTGCGGCGACAATCAGCATCCAAGATGCTAAAAAGCAAACATACACTGATGCAGACACACTTTTCGACGAGGATCTCGCGCACGCTCTCAGGGGCTTTCAGCAATCTCGTGGCATTATCGCTTCAGGAGAAATTGATGAAACAACTTTGCGAGTGTTGCGCGAGGCTTCCTATACCCTGGGGGCGCGTGTTCTTAGTTACCAGCCTGGTAATCAATTAGTTGGCGATGATGTCGCCCAATTGCAGAGCCAGCTCCAGGAACTCGGTTTCTATACTGATCGTGTTGATGGGCATTTTGGTGAGCATACTCACAAAGCCCTAGTAAATTATCAAATGAATTATGGACTCAACATTGATGGTATTTGTGGTCCTAACACTATCCGCGCTTTTAAGCGCTTGGGCAGAAGAATCACTGGCGGTTCTCCGCAAGTGCTTCGCGAGCGTGAAATAGTCCGCGCTGCGGGACCACAATTAGCTGGTAAAAGGGTAGTTCTTGACCCAGCTCTAGGCGGAAATGATAAAGGCATTGTTGTCAAAGGACCTTTTGGTGACATCACTGAAGAGGAAATCATCTGGGATCTCGCGAGCCGCATCGAAGGGCGCATGATTGCTGCCGGTATGGAAACCATTGTTTCCCGATCACGCCACGATAATCCGTCGCATAAGGATCGTGCTGAGCTAGCTAATGCTTTCGACGCTGACCTAATGATTTGCCTACAATGCGATCACTATCATAATGAAAAAGCCAATGGTGTAGCCACCTTCTATTTTGGTTCTCAGCAGGGAACTTCCTCGGTTATTGGCGAGCTACTCTCTAGCGTTATTCAGCGTGAGATTGTTGCCCGCACCTCGCTTATCAACTGTGGTAGTCATGGTCGCACCTGGGATTTACTACGCATGACCAAGATGCCTACTGTGGAAATTGTGGCTGGTTATCTCACCAATCCTGGTGATGTTGCTATTTTGGCTGATCCTGCCCAACGTGATGCTATTGCAGAGGCTATCGTTGTTGCGGTAAAGCGACTTTATCTACTTGATAATGATAATCAGCCTACTGGTACTTATAAGTTCAGTGAGTTACTTGCCAAAGAAGGATTGTGATTCCCTTGCGATAGCTGAAAAAATATAGCGCTGTGTTTCCCACAGCGCTATATTTTTCTATTTATTGAGGGGCTTATTGATGTTTAAGAATCTCCATGATGCGGTCAAAATCATCACGACCACCAAATTCCACCACAATTCTTCCTTTACGTTTACCCACAGTGACAGATACTTTAGTGTCAAGATCATCTGCTAGAGTCTGAGCCGCTTGAGAGAAATACTGCGGTGTAGGTGCTTTAGCCCGCTTGACTGGCTGCGCTTTTTCTTCTCCACGATTGAGCAAAGTAACCGCTTCTTCCGTGGCGCGCACAGACATTCCCTCAGCGATAACGCGTTCTGCCAGCGTAATTTGTGCTTGTTCGCCTTGCTTTAGACCCAGGATTGCTCTGGCATGTCCAGCGGAAAGCACACCTGCAGCAACTTTGCGTTGCACAGATACAGGCAAACCTAATAGGCGAATCATGTTAGAAATCATGGGACGCGAACGACCTAATTTATCCGCCAATTCATTTTTTGTTACCCCAAACTCTTCAAGAAGTTGTTGATAAGCAGCAGCTTCTTCTAGTGGGTTGAGTTGTACTCGGTGGATATTTTCCAGCAGAGCGTCGCGCAGCATATCGGAATCGTCTGTTTGACGCACAATGGCAGGTATCGTTTTTAATCCTGCTTTAGAGGATGCTCGCCAACGACGCTCACCCATGATGATTTCATAGCGCCCATCACCAGTAGAACGCACCACGATTGGTTGTAATAGTCCAAATTCGCTAATGGAGTGCACTAGCTCGCCAAGATCATCCTCATCGAATACTTGACGTGGGTTTTTGTCATTAGGAATGAGTAGGCCAATGGGTATTTCTTGATAGCTAGCCCCAAATTGATCCACTTGGTCTTTGGTACTGGCCTCTTGTTGTGCCTTATCCTGTATTGCCTGGGCGATAATGGGATTAACACGACCAGTGTCGCTTATATTCTTTGCTGCTAGATTTTTATCAGCGGATTTCTTTGCTTTAGCAGCCTTTTTGTTTTTTGATTTACCGGTGCCATTAGTAGCTTTTTCCGCTTTGGGTTCAGTCTCTGTGGCCTGAGGATCTTTGTTCGTGGATTGTGGACCAAAGACAACGTCGGCAGCGCTGCTACCAATGCGGGTGTCAGGGCGTGGACTCGAAGTGATCAATGCGGCAAGACCCCGACCTAAACCGCCTTTGCGAGTTTCTTGATTCACTAATTACTCCTTAGTTTCTGCTGAGTCTTGTGCCTCTGGCTGCGGTGCCACACCAATAGCACCTGAATCTTCGTTTGGTACATAGTCACCACGACGAGCAAGTTCACGCGCTGCATCTAAATATGCCATTGCCCCACGAGAACCTGGATCATAGGCCAACACGGTTTGCCCATAACCAGGTGCTTCTGAGACTTTGATGGAACGCGGAATTTTTGTCCGCAATACCACATCACCAAAATGCTCCCGCACTTCTTGGGTGACTTGTTCCGCTAGCTTGGTGCGTCCATCGTACATGGTAAGCAAAATGGTGGAGATATGCAGTTCTGGGTTGAGATGTTGGCGAATCATTGCAATGTTATTGAGCAACTGCCCAACACCTTCTAGCGCATAATACTCACATTGAATAGGAATAAGTACCTCATTAACTGCGGTCATAGCGTTAATTGTGAGCAATCCCAGCGAAGGCGGACAGTCGATGAAAATATAATCGAAGTCTGCCTCTTGGATAAATGGTGAATCGAGAGCATCACGTAATCGATACTCACGACGCACCATAGACACTAACTCAATTTCTGCACCAGCAAGATCAATAGTGGCGGGAATGCAATAAAGGTTTTCGCTTGCTGTCGATTGTGCCATTGCTTGCTCGGCGGTACATTGCCCAATAATCAGCTCATAGCTTGAGGGGGTTCCTGCGCGGTGTTCCACACCGAGTGCAGTAGAGGCATTGCCTTGTGGGTCAAGATCTATGACGAGGACTTTAAGCCCATTGATTGCCAGTCCTGCAGCAAGATTTACTGAGCTTGTGGTTTTCCCGACCCCACCTTTTTGATTGGCAACGGTAAGTCGTCGTGGTGTGGTTGGACGAGGCAAGCTGAGGCTGTTGGGGGTCAATACCTGGGCTGCCCGACGTGCTGCTGCGGCAATCGGCGTATCATCCCAGTTTAACTCGTCCATACAGACCTTTCTTCGTCGTTGGTATTAGTCGTGTATTTATCCTACTCTACTTCTTTATCGAATCTAGTTTTGGGATTCTCACCACGGTCGTTGGCTGCGTTAATTGCTTACCGACGACCAAAACCTCAGCTGTACCACCGCCTGCTTTTTTAATTAGCGCAGCATCTCTGGCGATTTCTTCCCTGACAGTTGTGCCTTTCATGGCGATCATAGCGCCGTGTTTTTTGCAGAGTGGCAATGACCAACCAGCTAATTTTCCAAGCGGCGCTACAGCTCTCGAGGTCACGAGGTCAACGCTACCTATTTGCTTTTTCACTGTTTTTTCCTCGGCACGACCACGAATCACCTGCACATTTTCTAGCGTTAATTTTTCGCTTACTTCTTGGAGAAAAGTAGCACGCTTAAGCAGTGGCTCGACGAGAAAAATGTCAATGTCTGGTCGCGCTAACGCAAGAGGGACACCTGGTAATCCTGCGCCTGACCCAATATCAACGATTGTTGGTTGTCCAGCTATAGGCACAAGTTCACTAATGACAGCACAGTTAAGAATGTGTCTATCCCATAGTTTTGGTATTTCCCTAGGTCCCATAAAACCACGGATAGAACCGTCGGTAGCGAGAAGACGATGATATTCAATGGCTTTTTCCGCATGAGTGCCAAAGATGTCTTCCACAAGGGTGAGTATTTCTGGCGAGGTGACTATCTCATTGCCGTAGGCATCTACATTGTGCATAGTGTTCATCATAGAGGGTGTCGTAGAAGAAAAATCACCAGCCGTGGTGGGCTGGTGATAACCATGAGAGTGTTATTTCTTCTTGCGTTTTGGATTATTAGGACGCTGTCCTGGTTTTGGTGCGCTAGCGCGTTTTGCTTCTTTCTTTGCCTGAATTTCTGCCTCTTCTTCAGCATCCATTTTGGCAAACACCATACGCTGCTGGAAGAAAGTCCAGATGTTATTGGATGCCATATACATGAGCAAACCAATGTGCCAGAATACACCCGTAAACAAAATAGTTAGAGGGAAGAACCAGAGCATCATTTTGTTCATGATATCTGCCTGCATTTGAGCTTGAGAAGAAGTAGCAGCTTTTTGTTTACCGGAGGCAATGCGCTCTTTTTGACGAGCCACACTCAACCGAGCGTTCATGTGAGTAGCAGCAACGATAAGCACAATCAGTGGTACTGCAACCAACATGATACTGACACGGGTGAAATCAACCGGTTGGAAAGCTGCATACATATTTTCCGGCATAGAGATGTAGGCAGATAGTGGAACACCAAAAAGACGCGCATCCAGGAAGGATTGCACATCTTGTGGGGAGAAGATGTAGTTAGCCATTTGGCGATTTTCTTCAATGCTCAAGCCCATCTGACCTATACCGGTACCAGTGCGGTTAAAGGAACGCAGCACATGGAACAAACCGATAAATACAGGGATCTGGATAAGCATAGGTAAACAACCAGCTAATGGATTGATGCCCATTTCTTTTTGGAGTTTACGAGTTTCCTCCATCATTTTTTGCTGGTCTTTTGCGTATTTTTTGCGTATTTCCTGCATTCTAGGCTGGAATTCTTGCATACGACGCATAGAACGCATTTGATTGATGGTTGGTTTTAAGAGCAAAAGACGAACTGTGAATGTAAGCAACACAATTGCTAGTAACCAGGAAATACCGGATCCAGGATCAAGTACAAAACTGACGACTTTATGCCAGAACCATAAAATGGCAGAAATCGGCCAATAGATTAAATTCATAGGCCATGTGATGATACTCACCTTAGCTTTAACTCCTCCACTACACGCAAGATCTTGGACGTTTTAGACACACTCACCGCGACTTTACCGGAACTGGATCGAATCCGCCTGGATGCCACGGTCCACACTTTGCCAATCGAACACAAATGAGAATGCAACCTTTGACTGCACCATGATTAGTCAGTGCGTCGAAAGCATAGGCACTACATACTGGCTCAAAACGACACGTAGAACCCATTTTAAGTGCAGAGAGATACTTTTGGTAAAACTCAACTGCTTTTAATAGTCCACGAGTAAGAAAACTTTGTTGTTTTTGTGCCATGATTATGTGTTTACCAGGGGTGTTAACCGAGAATATGCTTTTTCCAACGCCATACTCACATCCTGTTGCATTTGGCTAAAACTAGCAGTGCTAGCCGGTGCCAATAACCGTACAACGATCAACAACTCCCTATCTGCGCGCAGTGTGGAATTGTGTTTTATCTGATCCATTATTATCACACGCAACCAACGCGAAAGATGGTGACGCTTAACCGCATTTCCTACTGCTTTAGAAACAATCAAACCACATCGAGGTCCACCTGTTGTGATGTGGGGATATGCAGTGGCGTCTTTGGAAGACGTGGTGGAATGGGCATAGTTTTCTCGGTATAAATGAACAACAACGGTGCTCCTACCAGCACGTTTACCATTCCGAATTACTTTTCTGAAAGTAGCAGAATCAGTTATTTTATGCTGTGAAGGAAACACCGTTATCGAAACACTTAGGCAGCACTACTGCATTAGGCAGTAACGCGTGCGCGTCCCTTACGACGACGAGCCGCTACAATTGCACGACCAGCACGAGTAGCCATGCGGGTACGGAAACCATGCTTACGTGCACGACGGCGGTTATTCGGCTGGAATGTCCGCTTTCCTTTAGTCACGATTAAACTCCTCAATAACAAAGAAAAATAATCAGCGCATATCGAACGCGCATGACACGGTAGGTCATGCGTGCGCATTAAGCGCTGGATCATTTTTCACAAACAAAAAATGATATCTGGTTTCTCTTGAATAACTCAGGAAACCTCAACCGCTAGATATTCATTTGTTGGATAAACATCAATGCGATTTTCATAATGCATAAGCGAGAGGCAAACCATCACTGGAAATCAGTAACAACTAGCACATCGCTATGCGAAACTTCCTTAAGAGTACGCGAGAAAAGCTGTCCTAACCAAATCGACATACGAATACCCCAATTTTACCCCTGAAATAACATTTTTGTAATTTTTGCTCTTGGTAGGGTATTGAGCCTTTCCAGCCATCAATAAAAATGTAGAAAATCGCACTACTCATGCACTTTATTCACCGTGAAACAATATGTAGTTTTCTTAATGAAATCTGAACTAAAAGTAACACATCACGCTGCTATAAGGCTGTGAAAAAAATTATTTTCATTCTCATTTAGACAACGCTGGTGTGTTCAAGTAAGAATGTGTGGAGTTCTTTTGTGAATAACTTTTTCTGTGGATAACTCTCAACGTGAGGTTGAGACTTTGTGGGAAACTAAATGTTTTTGCTGGTAGACGGCTTAAATTTAGTTTTTAACATTATCCACAGGCTTGTGAATTACTTGTGGATAACTTTTCCACAAGTAATCCTGTAGAGTTTTCCACAGCTGTGGAAAACTCTGTGGAATTCCAGGTCA